>JANNEU010000319.1:0-7022 GCA_031379035.1 Hyphomicrobiaceae bacterium
ATCCACCCGCGGCGGGGTGCTACCCGGTGGTTTGCGCGCTGTTTTTCTCGCGCGGCCCCAGGGGGCGCCCCCGGCCCCCCACGGCGCAGGACTTCTACGCCACCCTGCGCCGCGACGGCACAACTGATGGCTTCCGCGATCGCATGTTCGATTTCGATGGCTTGAACAGCGTCATCGGCACGCCGGAGATGCTAGCGCTCGGCAAGACTTATGAGGATTTGAAGTGACCGCTGCGCCCAGTCTCGATCCTGTTACCTTCGCCATTCTCACCGGCCGGCTCGAGCAGATCGCCGACGAGATGGATGCGACGCTCTATCGTTCTGCATTCAATCCCATCATCGCCGAGGCGCGAGATGCCTGCCACGGCCTCTATCATGCCGAGACCGGCGCCACGATGGTGCAAGGCGCAAAAGGTTTGCCGATATTCGTCGGTGCCATGGCATTTGCCGTCAAAGCGGTGATCGACAAAGTAGCCGCAGCGCAAGATCTTGTCGAAGGTGACACCTACATCTTCAACGACCCCTACGCGGGCGGCACCCATCTCAACGATTTCCGCCTTGTCCGCCCGCTGATGCGCGGCGGCCGCGTCTTCGCCTGGCTCGCCTCCGTCGGCCACTGGCTCGACATCGGCGGTAACGTACCTGGTGGCTATAACCCCGCGGCCACGGAGTGCCATCAGGAGGGCGTGCTGATCCCGCCGGTGAAATTGTTCCGCGCTGGCAAAATACAACAAGATGTGGTCGACATTCTGCAGGCCAACACGCGTGTACCGCGCTCCAACTGGGGCGACTTGAACGGCCAGCTCAACGCGCTCGATCTTGGCGAGCGCCGTTTTCACGCGCTCATCGATGAATATGGCGACGCCGTAGTAACCGCGGCGCTGGATGCGGCGTCGGCGCGTGCGGACGGGCTGATGCGCGAGAACATCCGCGCTCTGCCGGATGGTGTTTACAGTTTCGAAGATTATCTCGACAACGACGGTATCGTCGACACGCCCCTTAAGATCGCCCTGGACCTGTCGGTCGTTGGCGACGAGATGATGTTGGATTTCTCGCGCTCGTCGCCGCCGTGCCTGGGTCCCGTCAACATAGCGCGTTCGACGGCGGTGGCGGCGTGTTATGTCGCGCTCAAGCATATTTTCACCAGTGTTCCGGCCAACGCTGGCTGCTTGCGGCCGATCCGCTTCGAGATACCCGCTACGACTTTTCTGGGCGCCACCGCACCGCGTCCAGTCGCAGGATACACGGAGACGATCTTGCGCATGATCGGCGTCGTCTTCGGCGCCATCGCCAAGGCCGATCCGGCGCGCGCGACGGCCGCACCTTTCGGCACCATCAACGCTTTGTCGTTGAGCGGTCATCGCACAGACGGCGAGCGATGGGTGATGTTTTCGTTTTTTGGCGGCGGGCTCGGTGGCAATCCGCAGTCTGATGGATTGAACCACGCCAACAACCCGATCTCGACCGCCACAGTGCCGCCTGTCGAAATCCTCGAGGCATCCTATCCAGTCATGTTCACGCAATGGGCGTTGCGGCCTGACAGCGCTGGCGCGGGCCGGCATCGTGGTGGCCTTGGTGCCATCTACGAACTGGAGATCTTGTCCCCCGGTGGTGCCGAGGTTTCGCTGCTGGGCGAGCGCGGGAGGTTCGCGCCGTTCGGCGTCGCCGGTGGAGAGCCAGCCGCACTCAATCGTTTCACCTGGCAAAGCGACACCGGGGCACAGCACCCGCCCATGGCTTCGAAGGTGACAGGCGTAAAACTGCGCCAAGGCCAGCGGCTGCGTCTGGAAACGCCGGGTGGAGGCGGTTGGGGAGATCCGGCAGAGCGCAACCCCGAAAAAGCTGCACTGGATCTCAAGCGCGGTTTCGTCACTCCTGACGCCTCTGCAAGTCTGTGTGGAGAAACCCCATGAGTGCGGGTCCATCCGCACTCGTCGGCGTCGATGTCGGTGGCACATTCACCGATCTCGCGTTCTTCGATGAAGCAACGGGCGAGTTCCGGACAGCGAAGGTGCCGTCGAACCGCGGTGACGAAGCCAGCGGTTTTATTGCGGGATTGCACTGTCTGGGAGCCATCGCGCGGCTCGCCGCGATCGTGCACGGCACAACGGTGGGCACCAATGCGCTGCTGGAACGCAAGGGCGCAAAAATCGGCGTCATGACGACCCCCGGCTTTCGTGACACCTTGGAAATGCGACGCCGCGACCGGCCGAACACCTGGGGGCTGTGGGGTGACTTCACGCCCATCGCAACACGCGAGATGCGGCTCGAAGTGCCAGAGCGTACACTTGCTGACGGAACGATCCGCACCGCAGTGGACATCGCTGCGGTCCAAGCGGCGGCGCGGGCACTGCTCGCCGAAGGTGCCGAAGCCTTGGCCATCGTGTTCATCAACGCCTACGCCAATCCTGCCAATGAGCAGGCCGCCTATCAGGCTGCAGTGTCGGTCTGGCCGAACCTGCACGTGGTCCACTCGGCCCAGATCCTGCCTGAAATTCGCGAATTCGAACGGACATCCACCACGGCGCTCAATGCTTATCTGCAGCCCGTCGTCGCCAACTACCTGAGCAAACTCGAAGATGGCCTAGCAGCGGCACAATTTACAGGATCGTTCCACATTGTGCAGTCCAATGGCGGCGTGATGTCGACCGCGACGGCGCGGCGCTTTCCGGTACGCACAGCCTTGTCAGGTCCCGCGGCCGGCGTCATCGCCGCCGCTGAAATCGCTCGCGCCGCAGGATATGCCGATATCATCACGGCTGATCTCGGCGGCACATCATTTGATGTGTCCGTCATCGCCGACGGTACTGCGTCCCTGGCAGCACAGACCACGATCGATTTCGGCTTGGTTATTCGAACGCCGATGATCGAGATCACCACCATCGGCGCCGGCGGTGGCTCCATCGCCCACGTCGACGCAGGGGGATTGTTAACGGTCGGCCCCGAGAGCGCCGGATCACGTCCCGGCCCCGTGGCGTACGGCCAGGGCAACACACGCCCCACGCTCACCGATGCCAATATCGTGCTGGGCCGCATCAATGCCGAAAAACCCATCGGTGGCGCGCTGGCCTGCCTCGATACGGCCGCCGCCCGTCGCGCCATTGAAAAGCACGTCGGCATTCCGCTGGGCATGGGGGTGGAAGCCGCGGCCGAGGCCATCGTGCGGGTTGCGAACGCAAAGATGGCTGGCGCGATCCGCCTGGTTTCAATCGAGCGCGGCCACGACCCCAGCCGTTTTGCAGCCGTACCGTTCGGCGGTGGTGGCGCGCTGCATGTGAGCGCGTTGCTCAAGGACGTCGGCCTGAAATCGGCACTGGTGCCGCGCTACCCCGGTATCACGTCTGCACTCGGCTGCATCATCGCTGATACACGGCACGACATCGTCGAGACTGTGAACCTCAAGCTTGATGCCCTCGATCCGTCAACACTCGACACACGCATGACCGCCTCGGGCCAAAAAGCGTACGCGGTTGTCGCGGCGTCCGGCCTTAAGGTCACCCATATCGACGTCGTGTATGAACTCGACATGCACTACCAAGGCCAGACGCATACCGTCGCCGTGCCGCTGCCAATAACGCTCGGGTCCACCGGTACTGATATCACCGTCCCGATCATCAGTGACGCGTTTGAATCCGCTTATGCGCGGGCATTCTCTCGTCTGCTGCCGGGCATTCCAGTCCGTATCCTCAATGTCCGGACCGCGGCTATCGGCCGCCGTCCGCGCTTCGATCTCAAGGCTCTGGCGCCGCGACGCGACGCTACGGTGCAGTCAGGGCGACAGCCGCCACGAGCCGTCTGGTTCGATGGCGCATGGCATGAGACCACGATCTGGGACAGACTGGCGTTGCCCGTCGGGTCCATCATCGATGGGCCGGCGATCCTGGAGCAGCCGGACGCAACCTCCGTCATCGATCCAGGCCTTACCGCGCGCGTCGACGACTTCGGCAATCTGATTGTCACGAGGCAGAGATGAGCGAGCCAACCTTGGACCCACACGCGACCGCGCTTCTGCTGGGCGATCTGCAGAACGATTTCATCGATCCCGCCGGCGCCTACGGTCGCGCGGGACAATCCGCGCCCGAGATCGCCGCACTGCCTGCGCGTCTCAAACCCCTGCGTGACGCACTGCATGCCAGAGGTGGCCTTATCATCGCGACGCAGTTCACGCTCGTGCCGGGCCGTAAGGGCGTGCCGCTCATGTCACCGCACCTCAAGCAACTGCGCCCCTTCTTGAAGTCTGGTGATTTTGCCCCGGGGTCCTGGGGCAACGCGACGGTGGATCTGCTGCAGCCGATCGACGCGGCAATCGAGAAGGTGGCTTACTCGGCGTTCTACATGTCCCGGTTGGAGTGGGTCATCCGCAAGCTCGGCGTCACGCGGTTACTGGTCGCCGGCATCGTGACCAACGGCGGCGTCGCCTCCACCGTCCGCGACGCCCATGTCCGTGATCTCGATGTCATCGTGCTCGAAGACGGCTGTGCGGCGTTCACGCCGGCGGCTCACAAGACGGCAATCGAAGCCTTGCGCTCGGTTGCGCGCATCGCATCTGTCGCTGAGATGATCGCCGAGGTGGAGGCCGCATGACCACCGCGCCGCGCACGCTCTTCGACAAATTGTGGGATAGCCACGTCGTCACGACGCGTGCTGACGGCGAGACGTTGTTGTGGGTGGACCGCCATTTCGTCCATGAGGGCTCGCATCATGCGTTCCGAAAGCTCGACGAGCGGAACGCCAAGGTCGCCGAGCCGGCGCTCACGTTCGGCATCGCCGACCATTACGTACCGACGCGGGGGCGCCCGGCCATAGCCGACGCTGAAGTTGCCGGCATGGTTGACCGTCTGTCGGCCAACGCGGTTCGTCATGGTTTCCGGCTTATCGGCTTGGATGACCCCGAACAGGGCATCGTCCACGTCGTCGGGCCGGAGCTGGGGCTGACGTTGCCCGGCCTGCTGGTCGTCTGCGGTGACAGCCACACCTCGACGCACGGGGCGTTCGGCACTTACGCGTTCGGCATCGGTGCGTCTGAGGTTGCTCACGTGCTGATGACGCAGACGCTGTGGCAGCGCAAGCCGAAGCGCATGCGCATCACGGTTACGGGCGCGCTCGGTCCACATGTCTCCGCCAAGGATTTGGCACTCCACGTCATCGCCACCGTTGGCGTCAACGGCGCGCAGGGCCACGTCGTCGAGTATGCCGGCCCTGCCATCGCCGGGCTTTCCATGGAAGCGCGGCAGACGCTGTGCAACATGTCCATCGAGGCGGGCGCACGCTGCGCCGTTATCGCGCCCGATGAGGCAACATTCGCCTGGGTGCGTGGCCGCCGCCACGCGCCGACTAGCGACACGCTCGACGCCGCGCTTGCCATTTGGCACACACTCGTGACCGATCCCGGCGCCGTATTCGACCGCGAAATGGAGATCGACGCTTCCGCGATCGCGCCCATGGTCACCTGGGGTGTCAGCCCCGAGGACGCCGCGCCGATTTCGGGTTACGTCCCCGTCTTGCAAGCCTCCGATCCCGTGCGGGCCTCATACCTCAGCGACGCGTTTACCTACATGGGGCTCACGCCCGGCATGGCGTTGACCGACATCGCGATCAACCGTGTCTTCATCGGCTCCTGCACGAATGCGCGGCTGGAGGACTTGCGGGCGGCGGCGGCTGTGCTGCGCGGGCGCCGCGCGCGCATTCCCGGCCTCGTGTCGCCTGGATCAAGTGCGGTCAAGCGGGCCGCGGAAGCGGAAGGGATCGATCAAGTCTTCACGGACGCGGGTTTGGAATGGGCGGACCCCGGCTGCTCAATGTGCGTTGGCATGAATGGCGACCGCTTAGCGCCGGGGGAGCGGTGCGCTTCGACCACCAATCGCAATTTCCGCGGCCGGCAAGGCCCAGGCGGCCGCACGCATCTCATGTCGCCGGCCATGGCCGCCGCCGCCGCCGTTACCGGACACTTGACCGATGTCCGCACGCTGCCTGTGCTGGAGGGCTGAACCATGCAGCCCTTCACCAAGCTCCACGGCGTTGCCTGTCCGCTGGCCCTGGCCTCAGTCGACACCGACCAACTCATCCCCGCACGATTTATGGTTCGCTCGCGCTCAGACGGCTACGGTGGCTACCTGCTACACGACCTGCGGTTTGCAGCTGATGGCGAAAAGAACGGCGCGTTCGTGCTCGATCTGCCCCGTTATGCCGGTGCCAAGGTCCTCGTTGCCGCTGGCAGTTTCGGTACCGGATCGTCGCGCGAGGCCGCCGTCTATGCCCTCTGGGATTATGGCATCCGCTGCGTCATCGCGTCGTCCTTCGGCGACATTTTTACATCAAACGCGACGAAGAACGGGCTGCTGGCTGCGGTCGTTGCGGAGCCCGCTTTGACGGTCCTTTTGGGCCATCTGGCCGCGGCCGACAGCCCCGCTCTCGGCGTGGACCTGGCGCAGCAAGTGATCACCTCCGGCAGCCTGAGCGTCGGCTTCGAAGTCGATCCCGCGCGTCGGCTGCAACTGCTCAACGGTTGGGACGACATCGACCTCACCTTGCGCTATAGCGCCGAGATCGAGGCTTACAAGGGAGCCCTTTTGGCCCGGCAGCCCTGGAGGTTGCTGCATGCATGATCACAAGGCCGCAGCCGGCATCGTCTCAAGGAATCGGCCTCAAGTCTGGTATTAAAAAGGGGGCGCATCGGGCACGCGTACCAGCGCTCCCGGCCCGTGAATGCAGCTAGATGCTTCCGGGAAAAGTGTGCAGCGGTTTTCCCGATAAGAAGCACGACAAAACAAAGAGCTAGGGTCGTTCCTCGATTCCAACAAGAGCGGAACGACCCTAGTTTTCGGGTGCAAACCCGGATCAACGCAACAAGCGTGATCGCTGGCACCGATGCGCAGTTGGCGGCGCCCAAGCGCGGTGCGGCAACAGCCAAGGTGTTTGTGGACGGCGATAAGGACGCACTGTTTGGCCTCGATACGGCAACCGAAAGCGAGGCAGCGCCAGCCGTAGACCCTCAGGCCATCGCCATGGTTACGGATGGCGGCA
>JANNEU010000342.1:0-3542 GCA_031379035.1 Hyphomicrobiaceae bacterium
CCCCATCCAAGTTTTGAGGGTGCCGAACGTGTGCTCGATGGTTTCTCGGCGAACCTGCATCGCACTGGGTGTGCGATCGAGCCTTTCCTGGACCCGTTCGAGCAAGTGCTCGCGTTCCCATCTTCTGATGCGGCGCTCCTTTCCAGTTGTACAATCGCGCTTCAGCGGACACGTCTCGCAGACGGTGGTCCAATAGGTGCGGATCGATTGGCCTTTTTCTTCGGATGTGGCGCGGTGGGTCAGATGCTGACCCGCCGGACACACGTAGTGATCCCTGGCCGGGCTATAGACAAAGTCGCGTTTGTCGAAGCGGCCTTCGGCCCTCGCGTTCGAGGTGATCGGTTTGGGAACGTAGACGGCGATGCCAGCATCCTCGCACGTCGCGATTTCTTCGCTCTTGTAATAACCCTTGTCGGCTAACACTTCGATGCCGCCGGACTTCAAAGCATCACGAGCCATCGCGGCCATCGACGACAATTGGCCCCTGTCGATGCCGATGTTCGTCACCTCGTGCGCGACAATGAGATGGTTCTTCGCGTCGACGACGCTTTGCATGTTGTAGCCGACGGTATAGGCGCTGTGGCTTTGCGACGTCATCGCGCGGGCATCGGGGTCTGTCAGTGAGATCTGCTTTTCGCCCGATGCAACGAGCTTCGCTTCGAGCGCCGACAATGTCTGGATTTTTTCCTTGAGGCCCTCGATTTTCTCTTTCAGAGCCGCAACCTTGATTGCCGGTACCGGAACGCCGCTCACCTCCATTTGGCGATCAGCACGGTCGAGGTCGGCCATGTAGCGCATGACACCCTCTTCGATCGATTGCATGCGCTTCTTCAACCAATCGTGGGTGAAGTTCTTCTCACGATTGTTGACGGCCTTGAACTTGCTGCCGTCGATCGCGACGAGGCCCTGATCGAGCAGATGCATGTTGCGGCACAGCGCGACGAACCGCCGGCACACAGCCTTGATCGCCGGCCCGTTGTCGCGGCGAAAGTCGGCAATGGTCTTGAAGTCCGGCTTGAGTTGTCCGATGAGCCACATCAGTTCGACGTTGCGCGCACACTCGCGCTCTAAGCGCCGCGATGACTGGATCTGATTGAGATAGCCGTAGAGATAGATCTTGAGCAGAGTCGCTGGATGATACCCTGGACGGCCGGTTGCTTCGGGCAGGATGTCAAAGCCCAGCTCAGCGAGGTCGAGCGCATCAATGAAGGCATCAACGACGCGCACGGGATTTTCGGCTTCGATCGACTCGTCCAAACGCTCGGGAAACAGCGTCGCTTGATCCCGCTCTCTGCCCTCGATAAATCGCGCCATGAAGTGCCCCCCACGCTTTGATGCAACATCATATCATGCTTCGTGGACATACAGGGTGGGGTCCGGCTTTTCACACAGTCTCGTATGAGGCCGTGTGAGAACGCGCCGAACTCGTTGAATAAACTAGTCGGGTGCCGCGTTGGCGCAGTTCAGCCTAATTTCGGCTCGGCGCACACCGGAATGCGTTCTCGGGGTCAGCTATCGCAAGTAGCGGCACGAACAGCCGCAATAAAAAGACCGCGATGGCCTGGATCAGCTCCCGCACGCCGAGGATTCCGATGACCCGTTTGATGTTGTAGGCAAGCACGTGCAGTGCCATCTCGGTGCCGACGTGCTTCAGCGTTTTCATTTTGAAGTGGGTGGCACCCATCCACGCTTTGAGGGTGCCGAAGGGATGCTCGACGGTCTCGCGGCGCACCTGCATCATGCCGGGGTTGCGATCGAGCCGCTCCTGCACACGATCGAGGACAGCTTCGCTTTCCCAACGCCGGACGCGGCGCTCTTTGCCAGTCGTGCAATCGCTTTTCAACGGACAGGTGGCGCAAACATCGGTCCAATAGGAGCGCATCAGACGGCCACCCTCTTCCCGTGACATGCGGTAGGTCAGATGCTGGCCTGCCGGGCAGGTGTATCGATCCTGCGCCGGATCGTAGACGAAGTCGCGCTTGTCGTACCGGCCTTCGAACCGCGCGTTTGATGTGATGGGCTTCGGCACATAAACGGTAATGCCTGCCTCTTCGCATGCCGCGATCTCTTCGCTGTTAAAATAGCCTTTGTCGGCGACGGCTTCGATGATGTCTGTTTGGAACGCATCGCGCGCCTGCTCAGCCATATGTGACAGTTGACCTTTGTCGATGCCGACGTTTGTCACCTCGTGCGCCACGACGAGATGGTGCTTGGTGTCGACGGCACTCTGCACGTTGTAGCCAACCGTATAGGCGCTGTGGCTCTTGGATGTCATCGCGCGTGCATCAGGGTCGGTTAATGATATTTGTTTTTCGCCTGACGCCACCAACTTCGCTTCGAGCGCCGACAACGTCTGGATCTTCTCCTTGAGGCCCTCGATCTTCTCTTTCAGAGCCGCAACCCTCTTCGCTGGCACCGGGACGCCGCTCACCTCCACTTGGCGATCAGCACGGTCGAGATCGGCCAAGTAGCGCGTGACGCCCTCCTCAATAGACTGAATGCGCTTCTTCAGCCGATCGTGGGTGAAGTTCTTCTCGCGATTGTTGACCGCTTTGAACTTGCTACCGTCGATGGCGACGAGGCCATCATCGAGTAAATGCATGTTGCGGCACAACGCGACGAACCGGCGGCACACAGCCCTGATCGCCGGCCCATTGTCTTTGCGGAAGTCGGCGATCGTTTTGAAATCGGGCGTCAACTCGCCGATCAACCACATCATCTCGACATTGCGGCCGCATTCGCGCTCAAGGCGCCGAGACGATTGGATCTGATTGAGGTAGCCGTAGAGGTAGATCTTGAGCATCGTCGCTGGATGATATCCCGGACGCCCGGTGGCTTCCGGCGTAATATCAAAGCCCAGATCTGCGAGGTCGAGAGCATCGATGAAGGCGTCAACGACGCGCACCGGGTTCTCAGTATCGATCGCCTCGTCCAACCGCTCGGGAAACAGCGTCGCTTGATCCCGCTCTCTGCCCTCGATAAATCGAGCCATGAAGTGCCCCCCACGCTTTGATGCAACATCATATCATGCTTCGTGGACATACAGGGTGGGGTCCGGCTTTTCACACAGTCTCGTATAGATTCAACGGTTTGCGCCACCACATCAAAACCCAAACTCTCCCTGCCCGCGCTTATTGGCCGGAAATGACTTCGCCACCTCCTCCAACGCCGCCTGAGCCTCTTTTGATGGCTCCTGAACAGTCGGGCCGGGTTCGGCGCTGGAAAGCGCTGTAGATACGTCTGGTGGGCTGAAGGGTAGCCGGATGAGATGATCGGTTTGTTCTTGGCTGAGCCGATACAGTTCTCCGCCGAAGGGTGAACGGCGCACGTGGTAGCCGCCGTGGGTGGCCAGTGTCAGGCTGTTACCGTTGATGATGATGTAGCTGGTGGCGTTGCGCACCAAGCAGTTCAGCGCCGTCATGTGCACGCAGGTGAGGTCCGTGTCGGTGCCGACGAAGGTGGCGAACCGGTTGCGGCGGATGCCAGCGACGAGCATGCGGCCTGAGCCGCAGGCGGGATCGGCCACGATCGCGGTGTCGGGG
>JANNEU010000307.1:0-1603 GCA_031379035.1 Hyphomicrobiaceae bacterium
CCTAAAGTAGCAGGCCTTGATGGATAGGTTCAGATTAAGTCGCGCTGTTTGCCGCGCTCTTTTGCGCGTCGGCGATGATGCTTAGGATTTCAGCGCCGGAGCTGTCCGGCGGCAAACGGTTGAACTCTCCAGTCACTTCAAGCGCCCGCTCCAGCTGTTCGTGAAACTCGGCGCGGTTTATTTCGACGGTGCCGAACTGGCGGAGGTGGTCGGTCACAAACTGGCAATCGAGCAGGCGGTAGCCGCCGAAGAGCAGCCGGGCTGCAAGATAGGTCAGGGCCACTTTGCTGGCATCCCGCTCGGTCGAGAACATGCTTTCGCCGAAGAACGCGCCGCCGAGCGAGACGCCATAAAGTCCACCCACAAGCTTGCCGTCGTGCCAAGTTTCCACCGTGTGGCAATAGCCCATTGTGAAGAGCTGCCCGCACAAAGAGCGGATCTTATCGTTGATCCAGGTTGTTTGACGCCCTGGGCGCTCCGCGCCACAACCCGCGATGACAGCCTCGAAAGACGTGTCAATACGCATGTCGAAGACACCCTGGCGTATGGTGCGCTTGAGACGTGTCGGCACATGCAGGTGATCGAGTGGAAGGATGCCGCGCCGCTCTGGCTCGATCCAATAAAGCGCTGGGTCGTCGGCCGCTTCGGCCATCGGGAAGATCCCGCACGCGTAGGCCTTCAACAGCACTTCCGGCGTGATTTCCAGGGCGATGTCGTCTCGTGAGGCCATACCGTAGAAGCCTTTGGCGGGGGGAGCCGTTGGCAGGCACGTGTGGGTCCTCCTACCAGACCCAGACAGAGAGATCGAGTGGCGGAGATGCACCGCTTGGGCGTGCAATAGTGCGACCGCCCCGTGCCTCTAACCCGCCTTGATGGGCACAATTTTGTCCACGACAATCCCCGTCGTGCTCAACTTGCAGCGCACCGCCAGCATTTCGACGCCGGCGGCCGCCGCCAGATCGAACGCCTCGCCATAGGTCCGGTCCACGTCGCGGGCGAGGGAGAGGGCTGTCACGTCGGTGCGCTGAATAAGAAAGATCATCACGGAACGGTGCCCCGCGCGCACCATGTCCGACAGCTCCGCCAAGTGCTTGGCACCGCGCTCAGTCACGCTGTCAGGGAACTCGGCACGGCCAGCGACGCGCGACATATGCACGTTCTTGATCTCAACATAGGTCAGCGGCTTTGCCGGATCGGACAGCAGAATATCGATACGCGAATTCTTGCCGTATTTCTTCTCGCGTTCGAGTGTGGCGTAGCCGGCAAGCGGCTTGATCTTCCCGGCTGTGATCGCGTCGGCGACAATCTTGTTGGGATGGGACGTGTTGACGCCGACCAGCGCCGGGCCGTTGCCGAGGTCGTGCTCGACCAGTTCCCAGGTGTGCTTGTATTTGCGCGTGAGGCTGTCGGAGGTCGAGAGCCAGACGGTTTGCCCTGGGTTCTTGAGGCCCATCATCGAGCCGGTGTTCGGACACGTGGCGGTGACAGTCGTGCCATCATCAAGACGCACGTCCGCCAGGAAGCGTTTGTAGCGTTGGATCAGCGTGCCGCGCAGGAGGGGGCTTGGAAAATCCATGGGGCTCGCAAAGTGGTGAGTGGTGAG
>JANNEU010000309.1:0-2688 GCA_031379035.1 Hyphomicrobiaceae bacterium
AATCGCCACCAGCTTCGCCAACATCGACGCCACCGCTGATGGTGAGTTGCTGATCCTGCGCGATGGCATCGTGCAGCCTTTCAATGATCTTCAGCAGCGCCTCAACCGCAAGAGCGTCTCAGCCAAACAGATCGCAGATAACCCAGCCCACGTGCGGCTTTATGATCTGCTGACACTAGGCACGGAAGACCTGCGCGCGCAGCCATTCTCAACCCGCCGCGAACACCTCGAGCGCTGGCATGCCGCGTCCTCTCCCGCGCACACCAATCTCAGCGCCCTCATCCCGTTCGACGATTTCGAAACCCTCGGCACGCTGCATACCGACGCCCGCGCTGGCGGCATCGAAGGCCTCATGCTCAAGCGCCGCGCCAGCCCCTATCTCGCCGGTCGGCCGCGCGGCCATTGGTTCAAGTGGAAGCGCGCAGCCCTCACGCTTGATTGCGTGCTGATGTACGCCCAGCGCGGCGCCGGCAAACGCTCGTCGCTCTATTCGGACTACACCTTCGGCGTCTGGCGCGACGATGGCAACGGCACCCGCACGCTCGTCCCCGTTGGCAAAGCCTACTCTGGATTCACAGACGCCGAACTCAAACAGCTCGACACCTTCATCCGTCAGAACACCACAGAAACCTTCGGCCCCGTCCGCGCCGTCAAAGTCGAACTGGTTCTCGAAGTCGCCTTCGACGCTGTACAAGGATCAAAGCGCCACAAGTCCGGCGTCGCCATGCGCTTCCCCCGCATCCATCGAATCCGCTGGGACAAACCCGCGAGCGAGGCAGATACTCTTGACACGATCAAAGCCCTGATCGTGTGAACTGTCATGGCACGCGGAAGCCGTCGCTGTAGATGGCAAGCGGCGCGCCGCTGCCGAGGTTCAGGGTGGCCGGCCGCGCGACAACCCAACAGGCATCCTCAAAGGGCAGGACCCAACCGGCCACTTGGCTGAGCTGAAACAAGCATGCTGTCGGATGGTGTTTCAAGTTCATCCCGCGATAGGCCCACCAGAACTCATAAAACGCCAGATCGCCAAGGTGCGATCCGGTATGGAGGCTGCTTTCTGGAAAGGTCTCACTGAATTCTGAGGCAGTATCGATCAATTGTCCGCAACGGTTCCAGACTGCGGCGGTGACCCGGCGCGCCATGCCCTCGCCACGCATGAACACATCGTATTCGTCCCGCGCAGCGTCATCGGCGTGGGTCTCATAGGCCTCTTGAATGCGGATTGTGTAGAATCGGGCCCATTTTCGAACCACCGGCAAATCAACCTCCGGCAGGTCAAAGACGCCCGACTTCGGCAACCTCACAACAAGACTGCCAGCCATTGGCAACGTGCGCGCGCGGCGCCGTAGAACCGCCTCGCGCGGACTTTGCAGCCATTCAATCGGCGGCAATACGACGCCTGTGCCCAAGTACAGATACGCTACCGCCCGCGTTATGGTTGCACGGTCGAGAGGCGCCGTGCTGAGACCAATCGCTATCCATTTTGCCTCAAGGTGTTTGAGCAATTGCTCTGCGTCACGCTCAAGCATCGGCTGAGGTCCTCGCTTTGCCCGCACCTTGGTCGTCACACCGACCCCGTGCTTGGAGGTATGACGCCGCCCGTAGCCTACCCGGGCGCGCGCTCCCACGCAATTTTGCGGAGCCTACAGTGTCAGCGCCGCCCTTGACGGACTAAGCCGTCGTCTTTACCAGAGATACCATGACATTCACGTTGGTACACGCACGACGCCGCGCAGGGCATTGCCCCGCGGGCCGCCGGTGTGTCTGAGCGCAATCGCTCCGTCACTATGCCGAGCCGGGCCCCCACGCCCGGCTTTTTTTATGGCCGCGCGAGATCAGCACCGGGAACCGACCACCGCCACCACACCATGCCATCACGAGGCCCGCCATGTACGTCCCCGCCGCATTCAAGGTCCCACCCGACGTCGCGCGCAACTTCGTCCGCGAGCGCGGGTTCGGCATCTTGATCGCGGTGGACGGCACCATGCCAACCGCCGTGCATCTGCCCTTCCTCGTGGAGGAAACAGCCGAGGGACACCTGCGCCTCGAAGCCCACGTGGCCCGCGCCAATCCGTTCCACGAGGTCATTGCGCGCGCGCCTGATGTGCTCATTACCGTCAGCGGCCCCGACGCCTACATCTCGCCTGATTGGTACGTGGCCAAAGATCAGGTGCCGACCTGGACCTACATCGCCGTCCATCTGCGCGGCATCGCGCGCATGCTGCCGCCTGAAGTCGCCGCCGGCCATTCCGACCGCCTCAGCGCAGCCTTCGAAGCCCGCCTGTTGCCGAAGCCGCCGTGGCGTTCCGAAAAGATGACACAAGACAAACGCCGCGCGATGCTGTCAGCGATCGTCGCGTTCGAAATCGATATCACCGGCATGGATTCAAGCTGGAAACTCGGCCAGCACAAACCCCGCGCCGATCGCATCGAAGTTGCCCGCATGCTCGCCTGGCGCGGCGCGTGGTCTGAATGCGCCATCGCGGAGTTTATGCAGGCCAGGCTGCGGGAAGACCGTTAACAGCCAACCGGCACGCGCGAGCGACAATTTCCAATTGACATCGCGGCCGCGAGCCAACACCTACAGCACGCTCGGCCCCCGCGGACATGGTGGAACCGGTAGACACACAAGACTTAAAATCTTGAGGGGGCAACCCCGTGCGGGTTCGAGTCCCGCTGTCCGCACCA
>JANNEU010000384.1:0-4905 GCA_031379035.1 Hyphomicrobiaceae bacterium
CTATGGTTATCTCGTTGCCATGCAGACTGCAGCACAGCTGCTCGGCGCGCGGCCAGCTGCGCTGCCGGCACCGTTGCGTGATGGGGTGACGTCGTAGCGAAAGAGGCGTGCTTCAGCGCCGGCATCCGCCATGTCACAGGCAGCCTCACTACCGCCGTTGCACCATCCCACCAGTGGCGGCGGATGGCCCCCCGGATCATGTCCGGGGTCTTCCGCCCTTGCTGTGCGCTTTGCAATTGCTGCACGCATTTCCTGATTAAATCTGCGGCGTGTGTTACACACGCGTGTGTGCGTGGCATTGCCTGAACCGGCCGACATCTGTCCGCCTGACGCAACCTCGAAGGAATATCCCATGGCCAAAGGTGATCAGAAGAGCAACCGCGAGGTCCGCAAGCCGAAATCCAAATCGACCAAGCCGCCGGCCGCCCAGGCGTCACCGTTCTCCAATCCGCGCAATGTCATGAAGCCGATTGGCAGCAATACCGGCAAGAAGGGGAAGTGACCGTTTTTCCTCTCTCCCCATGATTCCTTCGCATCATGGGGAGAAGGGAAGAAATCACCCATGCCGCGCTAAGATCTTGCGCACTTCGGCGACCATGTCGGCTTCGGCGACGGTGACTTGCGCTGGCCGCGCTTCTTTCCACGCCTTGTTGTCGGCGATGGCGCTGGCGGCTTTGGCACCTTCGATCAGATCCTTGATCTGGATCTCGCCCTTCTCGCGCTCGTTGGAGCCCTGGATGATCACGCACGGCGCGCCGCGGCGGTCGGCGTATTTCATCTGCGGCTTCATGCCGGACGTGCCGAGATACATTTCGGCGGCAATGCCGGCGTTGCGCAACGTCTGCGCCATGGCCTGATAGCGCGGCAGTTCAGTCTTATCCATGACGAGTACGACAACGGGGCCGGCGCTTTTGCTTGCGTCTTTCTCAAGCGCCGTCAGCGCTGCGAGCAAGCGCGACACGCCGATGGAGAAACCGGTTGCCGGCACGCGCTCGCCGGTGAAGCGCGCGACCAGATCGTCATAGCGTCCGCCACCGCCGACGGAGCCGAACCGCACCGTCTCACCGTCCTCGTTCTTCACCTCGAGCGTGAGTTCGGCTTCGAATACAGGACCGGTGTAGTAGTCGAGGCCACGGACGACCGAGGGATCGAAAGCAATGCGGTCGGCGCTATAGCCACCGCCCGCAATGATGGCCGCCATGGCCGCAAGTTCGTTGAGGCCTTCCTCGGCGCGTGCGTTGGTGCCGACAAGCGCACGCACGCGCCCCAGCGGCGCGGCATCAGTCGATGCGTCCAAAAATCCGGTCACGGTGGCGATTGCCGTTTGTGCCAGCTCTGCGCCTTTGGTGAAATCGCCGCTCTCGTCTTTGCGGCCCTTGCCGAGCAGGAGCGCGACGCCGTCAGCGCCGAATTTGTCGTATTTGTCCATGGCGCGCAACACGGTCAGGCGGCGGTTGGCATCGCGCGCGTCTGTCGGGCTGATGTCGCAAAGTTCCAAAACGCCGTCGAGAATCTTGCGGTTGTTGAAGCGAATGCGAAACTTGTCTTTGGGGATGCCAAGGGCGGCGATGGCATCCGCCATCAGCATGCACGCCTCGGCGTCGGCTGCGATATTGTCGGTGCCGACGGTGTCGGCGTCGCATTGCATGAACTGGCGGAAACGCCCCGGCCCCGGCTTCTCGTTGCGCCAGACGGGACCCATGGCATAGCGGCGATAGGGCTTGGGCAGCTTCTGCGCATTCTCGGCGTAGAAGCGCGCGAGTGGCGCGGTCATGTCGTAGCGGAGCGACATCCACGCCCCACCTTTGGCATCAGTGTCCTCGTCCTGAAACGAGAACACGCCGGCATTCGGCCGGTCCGTATCGGGGAGGAACTTGCCGAGCGCTTCGGTGAACTCAATTGCCGAGGTTTCCAGCGGCTCGTAGCCGTAAGTCTCGAACACCTTCGCCAGCGTTGCCAGCATGCGCGACTGCGCGCGGATTTCAGCGCCCGTCACATCGCGAAAGCCCTTCGGCAGGCGTGCGTCTGGTCGGTTCGGTTTAGAGCTATCAGCCATCGGTACATCACGCGGCGCTGGGCACCGTCCGTTCGAGTTCATATCGTTGGAGGGCTTATAGGGCGGTGCAGCAGGAAGTGGAAGGCGGAGCGCGAACGGCGGCCGGGCTCCAAAGTGCAGGCATCTGGCGATACCCTCGTCTCTCGTCATCCCGGCGAAGGCCGGGACCCACGGCAGGCGGCAGCAACCGTGTGCTGACGTGTTGCCCTGGTTTTGCCGTGACGTTTTCAGTCGCTCCTTTGGTTTGCGGCGGTGCTCAATTTCATGTTGTCGTGGGCCCCGGGCTTCGCCGGGATGACGAAAAATGATGGCCGGTACTCTGGTCGATTCCACCTCAAAAAGAATGGATACCGATGTTGCCTTGAGATGTTCTCTGCGGCTGGTGCAATACGCTGAGACGTAATTGCACCCTACGGACAGAACCTCGCTCTGCATGTTATAGCTGCCTGATGATCACCTTTTTCGACCAGCCCGAACCCGGCTCGCCACGGCCCTTTTCGCGGGCGACGCGGGCGGGCGGTTTGGTATTTGTGTCCGGCCACACGGCACCGCATGATCCGGCCAACGGTGTGCATCGTGGGGCGACGGCTGGCGAGGAAGTGCGCAATGCGTTGGCATTTATCAGCGTTATTTTGCGCGATGCGGGAAGCAGTCTGGATCGCGTGGTTCAGGTGTCGATGCTGATCACTGATCCCGCCGACTACGACGCGTGCAACGCAGAGTACGTGAAGCACTTTCCTGGCGGTTTGCCAGCACGGCACACGGCGCGCTTTGGCGTGCCGACCGAGGCGAAGGTGGCGTTTTCGTGCATCGCGTTGGCCGGGGCATGAGGGGTATTAAGGCGCCCACGTGCCTGTTTTGAACTCGAAGATGCGGCCGTTTTCCTGCAAAGCGGGATCGGCGAGCGCCACGAACGTTGGTGCGATATCTTCGGGGGTTTTGAGCGTCAGCGGATCTTCGCCGGGGAAGGCTTTAGCGCGCATGGCGGTGCGGATGGGGCCCGGACTCAACAGATTGGCGCGGACGTTGGTGCTGCCGAGTTCGGCGGCGTAGGATTTGACCAGCGCATCAAGCCCGGCTTTCGACACTGCATAGGAACCCCAATAGGCATTCTTGCCGGTGGCCGCGCCTGAGGTGACGAAAATCGCGCGGCCGGCGTCAGATAACTTCAACAGTGGGTCCAACGTGCGGATCAGGCGCATGTTGGCGTTGAGATTGATCTCCATCGCCTCGGTCCAGGCATCGGTTGTGAGATGGCCGAGCGGTGTCAGCGTGCCCAAGATGCCGGCGCAGGACACGAGGATGTCGAGCTTGCCGAAGCGCTGGTAGAGCGCAGGGCCGAGGCCGTCGATCTTGTCGCCGTGCTTTAAGTTGAGCGTGATGAGGCTCGAGGGTTCCGTCTTGCCGGTGGCGACTTTGATCTCGTCGTCGAGTTCTTCGAGGGCACCGGAGGTACGGCCGGTGAGGATCAGATGCGCGCCGGCTTTCGCGTAAGCCATGGCTACGGCGCGGCCGATGCCTCGCGTGGCACCGGTGATCAAAGCGATGCGGCCATCGAGACGCGGCAGCGGTCCGTCCATCAGCGCACCGCTCATGTGCCGCGGGCTCCGGGCAGCAGCGAGAGTTGCGCACCGCCGGCGAGGCCGTCCTGGTCGACGAGGCGCGTCGGGTAATCGCCGGTGAAGCAATGGTCGGTGAATTGTGGTGCGCGGTCGTTGCGGCCGTCGTAGCCCATGGCGCGATAGATGCCGTCAACCGAGATGAAGGCGAGGCTGGTGGCCCCCATGTAGGCCCGCATTTCTTCAACGGAATTGTTCGCGGCGAGCAGCTCTGTCGTGCGTGGGGTGTCGATACCGTAGAAGTCGGGATGCGTGATGGGCGGGCTGGAAATGCGCAAGTGCACTTCCGTGGCCCCGGCTTCGAACATCATCTGCACGATCTTTTTCGAGGTGGTGCCGCGCACCACGCTGTCGTCGATCAACACGATGCGTTTGCCGCGCACGACGGAACGGTTGGCGGAATGCTTGAGCTTGACGCCGAGCTGGCGGATCTGCTGCTCGGGCTCGATAAAGGTGCGGCCGACGTAGTGATTGCGGATGATGCCGAGCTCGAACGGAATGCCGCTGGCCTGGCTGAAGCCGATGGCGGCGGGTACGCCAGAGTCGGGGATCGGCACGATGACATCGGCGGAAACGGGCGATTCTTTCGCAAGCTGCGCGCCCATGGCCTTGCGCACGTCGTAGACTTGCCGGCCGCCAACGATTGAGTCAGGCCGCGCGAAATAGACATATTCGAACACGCAGGGGCGCGGTGTCTTGGGCACGAATGGCCGATGGCTCTCCACGCCGTGCTTGGTGATGGTGACGACTTCGCCGTTCTCGACCTCGCGCACGAACGTGGCACCGACGATGTCGAGTGCACATGTCTCGGACGCCAATACGTATCCGTCACCGAGACGGCCAAGCACCAACGGGCGGATGCCGACCGGATCGCGCGCACCGATCAGCATGTCCTTGGTCATGGCGACGAAAGCGTAGGCACCCTCGATCTGCACCAGCGCTTCGATGAAGCGCTCGATCATGCTGCGCTTTTTAGAGCGCGCGACGAGGTGGAGCACAACTTCGGTATCGGACGAGGCCTGGAAGATAGCGCCGCTTTGGATCAGCTCCTTGCGGAGCATGTTGGCGTTGGTGAGATTGCCATTGTGTCCGAGCGCGAAGCCGCCGGTTTCGAGATCGCCAAAGAACGGCTGCACGTTGCGCAGCGCCACTTCGCCGGTGGTGGAGTAGCGATTGTGGCCCATCGCCAGGGAACCTTTGAGGCGCTCGATGACGTCGCGGCGGGAGAAG
>JANNEU010000417.1:0-7152 GCA_031379035.1 Hyphomicrobiaceae bacterium
AGCTCTGACAGCGACGCACGCGACATGGTCTCAGCGGGTGCCGCGATCCACGCCGGTGCGCCGTCGGGCAGCACGATCTCGGCATGCGCAAGGTCGCTCGCCTGATCACCAGACTGACCACTCGCCCGATCTCTGGCCTGATCTCTGGCCTGAACTCCGGCGCCCGAGTAGTCCCACGTCCGTGCGGCGGCCATGTCGTACATGGCGGCACGATGCCGGTAGGCCGCAGCGGCGACTGGGCCGCGCGTGCCTTGAATGATGCTTGCCCTGAAGTGCGTGATCGTCATGTCACTGTTTAATCAGCAGTAAACGTCGCACCGACGTATAATTGCGCCTTTCTGACCCATACTCTGATTTGCCCTGCCCCCGTGTGTGACATCGCACGGCACCGTGCAGAAACTCTGCGCTCTGAGGATTGTTAGTCACGCAAAACGCTGCGGTCACGCTACTTCTGACAAAGCGACATTCAGCAGAGTGCGACACCGGAGGACATCGCTGTCCCTGTCGAAAGTGACATGCGCACTGACGTCTCACTGTTCGTGATTGTCGTCGCGGCGATCCGTGCGAGGATGGAGAGCCAAGCCACTTTTATCGCCGTGCACGCGACATGTCCGCAATCACCGCAGGTCCAGCTCATCGCCAGCGATGCCAGGTTGCGCATGGCAGCGTGCTTTGTGCTGACAGCTTCAGGCGAACGAGAGTTCTGTCTGAGGAACCGGATCGAACGCACAAACTGGCGGCCGCGTGCCAATGTCCCAAAGTCACCGTTCGACAGCTCCGGGACCGCCTCCGGAACCCGAGGCGCCGGTCGCGTCAGCATCGTACGCATCGCCGGCGCCGACGCTTGGTCCTTCGTCTCGAACCACCTGCGATGCTTGTTCGCCAGCACGGCGGTGCGCACGACCACCCGCTCAGAGCCGCATGGACCATGTATCAACTGCACGACATTCAGGAAGCGCGGTTCCTGTCCGGCCAACAGCAGAGGTCCTGCGAGGAGAGGCTACGAACCCTGCAAGGAGAACTCCGGCAGCGCCGGCAGGCGCTGCCAATTCCCGGCACTTGGGGGCTGGTGGCCGGCACCCGGTGCTGTTTTATGACTTCTCCTGGGGCAGCACGCACACGCTGGTCTTCGCCGGCTCCGGCGGTTTCAAGACAACCGGCACGGCCATACAATATTGCCGCTCCTCGGAACAGAAGGCGGGATCGTGACCTGATGACCACGCAGACGAGCAGGACGCCAGCCAGGAACGTGCTGGCGAGTTTGTCGTAGCGCGATGCGATGGCGCGGCAATTCTTCAAGGTGCAGAAGCAGTGCTCGACGAGGTTGCGTCGCCGAGCAACGGCTTGTCCTTTCGGCGTTCGAGGAAGCTCCAGATCTTGGTGGTTCTGGCGTTGGTGTGCCGGCGCATGCGATAAAGCCTGATGTCGAGTGCGACCTCCCACTTCTTGCTCCCGGCCGGCACTAAAATGCCAGCTTCCAGATCTGGGGACACTAGGCTTTTGGGCAGCCAGGCGATCCCGATTCCTTCGCGGACTCGGATGCGCAGGGCACCGGCCATCGAGTTCTCGTAGACCACCTGTAGCTTCTTATGCATGTTGTTGGCATCGAGCAGGGGCGCGAGGTGCTGGCTGATTGGCGCGGCGTCGCCGAACCGCAGGTACGGGATAGCCATTGACTGCTTGCGGTCAATGTCGAACACGGGGCGGCCGTCAGGTGCCGCCTTGGCAACCGGGATGAGGGAATCCCGGCCAACCCGCACGCTGTCTACATCTCGCAGCCCGGCATCGGAGGATGCCCGGCGGCTCGCATAGGCGAGGACGAAGTCCACAGCTCCGGCTTCGAGATCCTGCAGGCAGTTGGGCAGATCGTCGGCACGAAGGCGTGACACAATCGGGCCGAAAATACTCTCGAAGGCCTGCAGCCAGGTTGGGTAGAAGCGCCAGGCGATGGAGTGCTGGGCGGCGAAGGTCACGACATCTCGGTCGGGAACCGACTGCGCTTCGCGGATGCTTTTTCGCTCGCTGTCGAGACGAGCCAGCGCCTGCTGGCCGGCTTCAAGCATCTGTATCCCCGCGCCGGTCAGCATCACGGGGTGTCGAGACCGGTCGACGAGGACGGCACCGACCCACGTCTCCATCGCCTTGATGCGGCGGCTCAAGGCCGGCTGGCTCAGATTGCTGAGTTGCGCCGCGCGGGAGAAGTTGCCCGTGCGGGCGAGATGGTTGAGATCTCGGAACCAAGTCAGATCCATGGCGATTACCTTATGCGTTCAACGCATAATGTCAGACTAACATAGCATTGGCTACGAGCCCCACGCTGCTGTCCTATCGCGGCGTAAGGTTGGTACGAGGTGAGACAGACAAATGCTAGCGACCACAATGCTAACAGCATCGGCCCCGCGGATCAGTCTCGACCGGTTTCCTCGTGTGCCACTGTGCCTTCGACCGACTCCGATCGAACCGATGCCGCGGCTCAGTGCTGAACTTGGCGGACCTCGCCTGTTCATCAAGCGAGATGACTGCACGGGCCTTGCCGGCGGCGGTAACAAGACTCGCAAACTCGAGTTCCTTGTCGGCGAAGCGATCAGTCAGAACGCTGACATGCTGATAACTCAGGGCGCTGTGCAGTCGAACCACGTGCGGCAGACGGCTGCTGCGGCCTGCCGGCACGGTCTCAAGTGCCATGCGCTACTCGAACGGCGCGTTCCGAACCGTGAGGCTGCGTACGAAGCGACCGCTAACGTTTTTCTCAATCGCTTGTTCGGTGCCACTTTGGAGTTCCGCCCATCCGGCCTCGATATGAATGCCGAGGCGCAAGCTGTTGCGAACCGTCTCCGCAACGAAGGGCACCGGCCGTACTTCATTCCCGGCGGTGGTTCCAATCCGACGGGCGCCCTCGGGTACGTCGATGTCGCGCAGGAGATCGTACAGCAGTGTCACGATGACGGTTTATCGTTCACGTGGTTGGTTCTCGCGACCGGCAGCACCGGCACGCAGGCCGGGTTGCTGGCCGGCATCCACGCCATGGGCGCAAACTTACCGATCATGGGCATCAGTGTTCGCCAGCCGCGTGAACGACAAGTCGGTGCCGTGCATCGGCTGACCCAGGCAACTCTGGAATTGCTCGGCGCCGCGCCGATGCCGGTCGAGCGAACGATCGTCGATGATGGATACGTTGGCGAGGGATACGGCATCCCTGCGGCGTCGACACTCGAAGCCATATCGTTGGTAGCGCGCATGGAAGGCATCCTGCTCGACCCGGTCTACACCGCCAAAGGCATGGCAGGGCTGATCGGTTTGGTCCGACAGGGCTTCTTCAAAGCATCGGATCGCGTATTGTTTTTGCACACCGGCGGTGCGGTCGCACTGTCCGCCTACGAGGACGACATCAATCGGTTTGCGACCTAGGCCAACCGATATTCGACGACGCCGACAGACCCAGTCAACAAATGGAGACGCCCATGCAGAAGGCTCACAGAGGACAGCGCGTCCTGTCCACAGCGCTTTCAATTGCTGTCGCAGCGATAGTGGCTCTGATGTCTGGCGGCGCGGCGCTTGCGCAGAAACCGGGCGGCACATTGGTGCAGATCACCCAACCTGAGCCGCCCAATCTGGCGCCATATATCTCGACGGCCGGACCGATCGGCCAAGTCACCGCCAAAGTGTTCGATGGCCTCCTCGAATATGATTTCAATCTCAAGCCGCAGCCGGGACTTGCCGAGAGCTTTTCGGTCTCGCCCGATGGCAAGGCGGTGACATTCAAGCTGAGGCGCGGCGTCAAGTTCCACGACGGCAAGCCGTTCACGTCAGCCGATGTGCAATTCAGCATCATGGAGGCGCTCAAGAAGAACCATCCGCGCGGCATCGCAACCTTCAAAGAGGTGACAGAGGTCGAGACGCCCGATGACGCGACGGCGATCTTCAAGCTCGCCAATCCCGCGCCTTACATGATGATGGCCTTGTCGGGCTATGAAAGCCCGATGGTGCCCAAGCACGTCTACGGCGCCGGTGACATCAAA
Source organism: Hyphomicrobiaceae bacterium (assembly GCA_031379035.1). GTDB lineage: Bacteria > Pseudomonadota > Alphaproteobacteria > Rhizobiales > Hyphomicrobiaceae > JABFRJ01. Next base: position 4,020 of record JANNEU010000417.1, read on the forward strand.
ACGCATCCGAATGCAAACAATCCCATCGGCACAGGGCCGTTCAAGTTTGTAGAGTGGCGGCGTGGCGAGTTCGTCCGGTTGGACAAGAACCCTGATTATTGGCGCGCAGGTCGGCCGTTCCTTGATCGCGTCGTGGTGCGGTTTATCGCCGACGCCTCGACACGTACGGCTGCCATCGAGAAGGGCGAGGCTCATATCGCTGGCTTCGGTGCCGTGCCTTACAACGACGTCAAGAAGCTCGCAGCGCTTCCCTCGCTCGAAGTCTCGACCAAAGGGTATGAAATGATGTCGCCCGTCGTTGAGATGGTCATCAACACCAAGAAGGTGCCATTCGATAACGTCAAGGTTCGACAAGCGATCAACTACGCCATCGACCGAAAATTCGTCATCGACAACGTCTGGTTCGGCTTCGGCAAGGCTGCGACGGGTCCGATCAGTTCGAACTTCGAGCCATCGGGGCTCTATGGTGCGGGTGTCGACTACACCGTCGCCGACCGGGTGGAACGCGCCAACAAACTGCTCGACGAGGCTGGCTTTCCGAAAAAGGCTGATGGCGTTCGCTTCGAGATGGTCCACGACATGACACCCTACGGCGAGGAGTGGCAGCGCTTCGGCGAGGCGACGCAGCAGGCTCTCGCAAAGATCGGCATCAAGGCGACATTGCGCTACGAGGATGTGCCGAAGTGGCTGAAGCGGATTTACACCGATTACGACTTCGACGTGACGTCCAACTTCCTCTACAATCTCGCCGATCCTGTGCTCGGTGTGCATCGCAGTTTCCATTCGGACCGTATCCGGAAGGGGACTGTGTTCGTGAACGGTGCCCAGTGGTCGAGCCCCGAAACGGACGCAATGATGGACAAGGCAACCGTTGAGCCCGACAGCGCGAAGCGCAGTGTCCTGTATCGCGAGCTCGTGACGAAAGTGACGGAGGCGAGCCCGATCATCTATGTCCACGAGCTCACCTTCCCGACCATCATCAGCAAGCAGTTCAAGGACCTGATTGACACACCGCTGGGCATCTACGGTAACTACGCCAACGCGCACCGGCAGTAACCCACGGCGAATAGGGGCCGGCGAACGTGCGGCCGGCTCCACTCGTTTCGTTAGGCTTTGGCGCGCGATCGCGCTGCTGCAGGCAGGGGGCATCAGGCGATGGCGGCGGGGACGGGTCTCGGCAGGTATGTGATCAGGCGACTTCTGCAAACGATCCCCGTCGTGCTCGGTGTCGTGATCCTCAACTTTCTGCTTCTTCAGCTCGCGCCCGGTGATCTCGCGACCGTTCTTGCGGGTGAAGCTGGCGGCGCGCCGAAGGAGTACATCGATGCGCTGCGCCAGCGTTTCGGGCAGGATCAGCCGGTGTATGTCCAGCTGTTCAACTATCTTAGAAATCTACTTGTTCTCGATCTCGGCTACTCGTTCCGCCAGAGCGCGCCGGTCCTCGATCTGCTGCTGAAACGGCTCGGCCCGACGTTGTTGCTGATGGGCGCGACGCTCGTCGCCTCGCTGTTCGTCGGTGTGGCGATGGGCTTGCTTGCCGCGCTGTGGGTGCGGACATGGAAAGACCATGTGATCTCGGTCGCCGCGATCATCTTCTATGCGACACCGCTGTTCTGGATCGGGCTCATGCTCATCCTGGTTTTCTCCATCAAGCTCGATTGGCTGCCGACATCGGGGATGGAGGACGTCGTCGCCTTCCACGAGGGTTTTGCCCGCGTCGTCGATATCGGCCGTCACCTCGTGCTGCCGACGATCACACTGTCGATGTTCTATCTCGCGCTGTATGCGCGGCTGATGCGGGCGTCCATGCTCGAACAGCGAGGCCTCGACTACGTGACGACCGCGAGAGCCAAGGGGTTGACCGAACGTCAGATCGTCAGCCGCCATATGTTCCGCAACGCACTCCTGCCGGTCGTCACGATGGCCGGGATCCAGTTCGGCAGTCTGCTCGGCGGCTCGGTCGTGGTGGAAAGCGTCTTTGCCTGGCCGGGGCTCGGTCAACTCGCGTACCAGTCCCTCTTCGCGCGGGACTTCAACCTGCTTCTCGGCATCTTCTTTCTGTCAGCGTGCCTCGTGGTTATCGTCAACCTGGTGGTCGACGTGATCTACGTTCTCCTCGATCCAAGAATTCGCATCGGGTAAGGCTGGCAATGAAATCCTTCTGGCAGCGATTTCTTGGCAACCCGCGGGTCATCATCGGTCTCGGTTGGCTTGCTGTCGTGGTGATCGTTGCGATCTTCGCCAACGTGTTGTCGCCGCGTGATCCGTTCTCGATCGTCGCAACGCCATTCATTCGCCCGAGCAGTGCATTCCTGCTGGGAACAGACAGCCTCGGGCGCGATGTGTTGGCCGGCCTCATGCATGGCGCCCGCACCACGTTGCTGATTGCCGTGCTCGCGACGTTGGTCGCGTTCGCATTCGGCACGCTGATCGGTGCAATCGCTGGATACTATGGCGGCATCGTCGATGACGTCCTGATGCGACTGACGGAGTTTTTTCAAACGATCCCGTCGTTCCTGTTCGCAATCGTATTGATCGCCGTTCTATCGCCCTCCGCGCTCAACCTTGTGATTGCCATCTCGGTCGTCAGTTGGCCGCCCATCACGCGGGTCGTCCGCGCCGAAGTCCTGTCGGTCAAATCACGCGAGTTCGTGCAGGCCGCCGTCGTTGCCGGCCAGCGCGACAGCGCGATCCTGCTGACGCAGGTGCTGCCGAACACACTCTCGCCGCTCATCGTGACGGGCTCGCTGCTGGTTGCGACCGCTATCCTGGTCGAAAGCGCCCTGTCGTTTCTCGGCCTTGGCGCGCCGAACCAGATGAGCTGGGGTTTCATGATCGGAGCCGGGCGCTCGTTCCTGCGTGATGCCTGGTGGCTCGTGACGGTGCCCGGCGTCGCAATCCTGCTGACGGTGCTGTCGATCAATCTCGTCGGCGAAGGCCTCAACGACGCCCTCAACCCGAGGCTCGCCGACCTATGAGCGACAGCGTGCTGAGGATCGAAGGTCTGACCGTCGAACTTCCGGCGTGGTCGGACCGAAAACATGCGGTTTCAAACGTTTCGCTCGATATCGGCAGCAAGGAGATCGTCTGCGTCGTCGGCGAATCCGGCTCCGGCAAGTCGATCATGGGCAAG
>JANNEU010000421.1:0-5226 GCA_031379035.1 Hyphomicrobiaceae bacterium
GCGAAGCTGGTGGTGCCACAGAGCCCAAATGACGCCGGATAGAAGTGATCATACCGGCTTGGCTCAGTTGTCGTTGGCGGTGAGACACGAAAAAGCTGCGTTTGCCGCGTGCCGTGCCCGGAAGCGCCCCTCACGAAGTTGCAAGCTGGTAAAAAGACTGGCGCGCCCGAAAGGATTCGAACCTCTGACCCCCAGATTCGTAGGTCGGGGATGCAGGGTTTTGGCCGACTTGCCGCGTCTCACCTTGTCTCGCACCCCGCACCGGCAAGTCATTCAATATCAGCGATATAACGGACTTATCGGAGAGACGACGCGAGACGTACTCGGATACCGCAAGGCGTTCTTCGTGGGGCACTGGTGGGGCACTGGACATGAAGTCTGGTGAACTGGTATCGAACACCAGACACGGTGCCCCACACGGATTGACCATGCCCCAGATCAAGGCGAATGCGCTTGTCATCAGGGCCACGCTGAAAGAGCGCGGCAGCTTCACCGTCTCCGGTCACCCAAACCTTGTGCTGGCCAGTCGTGGCGATGGGGCTGGTAGCTGGCGCGTGAAATACCGTCCGCCCGGCAGCGCAGATCGGCGCTGGTACACCATAACCAATGACGCGAAGAATGCGACATTCGAGGAGGTGACGCTCGCAAAGGATAAGTTTCTTGCTGAGCTACGTCACGAGAACGTCGATCCGAAAGCGCGGATGGAGATCGAGGCCGAAGCCAAGGCGGCAGAGAAGGCGGCCAACACTCGGACCTTTGGCGCGACCTTCGATGAGTGGTTGACCCATACCGGCAAGCGTCGCAAGCGAGCCCTGGCACCGCGCACGGTCGAGGAGTATCAACGACTCTACCGGTTGCACATCGATAAGCCCATGGGCTCGAAGCCGATTGCCGGTCTCGTTAAGGCTGATGTGCAACTAGTTGTCGAGAAGGCGCGCAAGGCATCCACCGACGCCGAGAAGGGGCAGCGCGGCCTTCAGGGAACGAAGGTGCTCAAGCTGGTTGCGTCCGTCATGGAATGGGCAATGGATCGCGAGTTCATTGTCCGCAATCCATGCCGTGGCATTGAGCCGCCAGTCCCCGAGAAGAACCCGACCGGCAAGACATCGCGGGCGATGACGAATGAGGAGATTCGGCAGACCTGGACCGAGGCTGGCCAACACATGAACCCGGCAGTCGTGCGAGTCCTGATGGTCACCCTTCTACTCGGTCGCCGTGTCTCGGAAATCTGCAACGCCGAACGTCATGAGGCGCGTGTCGACGCCATGCCGCCCGTGCTGTTCATCCCGGCGAGCCGGGAGGGCAACAAGAGCAAGCGCGACGATGCCGTCCCGTTACCGCCCCTGGCCCTGAAGATCATCAAGGAGGCGCTGGGCGTTGGCAGCAAGGCCGATCCGTTGTTCCTTGGAGCATCTGATCGCGGGACAGTCTCTCACGCCTTCACGGACTTCCGCCGAGAGAAGAACTGGCCCGGCCGCGTCCGTCTTCACGACGCTCGGACACTCATCAATGATCAATTGGCGATGATGCAGGTTCCCGGCGAGATGCGTTCGCGCGCATTGCATCATACTGGCGATCTTCGATCCTTGGCTGACACCACATACAGCGCCTATGACTTCCTGCCAGAACGCCTGCGTGCCCTCCGCTTATGGCAAGCCCGACTCCGCAACATCATCAGCGGTAAGAAGTTGCACGTCCTTCGCTGGACCTCGTGACAATGTAACCAGTTCCTCCCGCTCCCAAGTCCTATGGCAACTCCCGCGCCTACATGGCCGAACGCTTGGCCAAAGACGCTGCCGAGCTTTCGGAGAGTCGTTCTTCACGAGCTTCGCAAGGTAACAAGCTTCGCAAGGTAACTGGATATTTTGTCGCACCCGTAATCGCAAAACGCCGCTTGCGCGCGAAGCTCACAACTCTGTGCCCTTGATTTGCGAACGTCGTGATGACGCCCGGCACACCCCTTTACCTTCGCGCAATGGAACACGTTTCGCGTGGTGAATGGGGCTCGTTTTGGAATCGAGCATGGCCGACTTCGGGCTGTGTTATTCTGACGAGTGAAAATGAAAAGGCCGCCCCGACGCCAATCGGGAACGGCCTTGAACTGACGACCGTATGAAGCGGCCGTTGACTGCCAGATGAAGGAACCATCCGACGTGATAACAATACCACAAGATTCGACGACCGGCACGACTTCTGCCGAGCCAATCCTTATTCGCGCCGAGGAACGCCTTGATAGCGGCATCATCATCCCGGCGAAGTGGGTATTCCCTGAAGGCAATAGGAAGCAGCGCCGGGCATCTGCCGCGACCACGCGCAAAGCACCATCCCGCAACGTCGCCTTCGATCATGTCGCGGCCCCCCTTCACGCCTTGGGGTATTCGCCGGTTCCCTTGGTCGGCAAGATTCCGCGCATCACCGAATGGACGGTGAAGTTTTGCCAGTCGCGCCCAACCTCCGATGAAATCGCGAACGAGTGGGGCCGTGCGGCACGCGGCAAGGTCCGCTTCGATGGCGTCGGCATCGCCTGTCATAGCGGTGTGATCTTCATCGACATCGACGTGGACGACTGGCTGCCGGTCTATACGCGCTTGTGCGAGATCATCCCGAACCTGGACCAATGCCCGGCAGTCATCGGCCGTCGCGGCATCAAGCTCATGTTGCGCGCTGCTGACGGCATCAACCATCGCGAATGGAACATCGCACTCGCCAGCACAAACGACGTGCTCGAAATCCTGGCACACGGTCGGCAAGGCGTAATCGCTCCGACGCTCCATCCGAAGACCGGCAAGCCGTACATCTGGCGCAACGAGGCGGTGACGCCCATGACGGTCCCGGCCGCCGAGCTTCCTGTTATCTCCGCAGAGCATGTTGCTGCGATCCGTACTGCATTCCCGCCAGCCGCGAAGAAGTCTGAGGTCAAGGCCAAGCTCGCCGAGAAGGCCGTTGCCGTGAAAGCGGAGACCCGCAAGGCCGCTCGTGAGGCAACCCGATGGGATGGACACCCGGATGCGATGCGCCGCTGCGTGGCCGCCCTGGAGCGCCTAGACGCGGACGCCTACGCAAGCTGGAACATAGCCGCTGACGCCTTCGCCTCATGGGCTGGCGACGCAGGCCGCGAGGCATGGGACACTTGGTCGAAGAAGTCCGCCAAGTACGATCCGGCCGCACAAGATGCTCAATGGGCAAAGTCGATGGCGCGCGCTGCCGAAGGCGTCGGTTCCGGCATGGGCGCTATCGTCGCTATGGCCGTGAAGCTCGGCTTCGACAAGTCGTTGAGGGCGTGGCCGACGCTTTATACGTCTCGCCATGGTAACAGGGTCCAACACGGCGACTCCCCATTCGAGAACGCCGCCGCCGCGATGCCGAAGGGGCCGAAGTTCCGGGAGGCGCTGAACGCGCAACGTCGCCTTGCCTGGATGTCCGACGCATTGACGCCGCGCGACCTTCGTCTCCTCGATTGGTTGCACGCCTTCGCGAACGAGGGCGTCGGCTTCGCGTGGCCGTCAGAGCGCCGCCTCGCCGAACTGATCGGAGCGCCGAACGAGCGGGCCTTGTCGCAGTCGATGCGCAACCTCGTTCGTGCTGGCGTGATCGTTGTTGGGCCGTTCCAGTCGAACCCCGAGAAGAAGAAGACCTTCAGCTATGCCTTTCTGTCGCCCGAAGGAAAGACATGGGACGAAGTGATGAACTGGCAGTCCAAGTGTTCCGGTCACGAGGTCGAGCAGGACTGAAAGGTGACGGCGCGAACGAGTATCCGTACACCGTTTGGTGCCTACACTTACTCAGAAGGAGGGGGGTATGGGTGTGTGTGTTGTTGTGCCGCCCGCCAGCACCGGCAACTGGGACCGAACTTCACGCCCCGAATATCTCGAAGGCAACAGAGTTCGCAGCATCACAGCGTCACCAACTGAAGCTCAAGCACCCGCCCCAATCTGCCGTTTCCTGAATACCATCGTGGTATATTCCTCGCGTTGACGACGATGAGAACCGGGAGGCCAAAATGACAAGCTCAACCACGATGACCAGCACAAGAAATTCGCCCGCCCCAGCCGCAAGCAACGGCATCGCCATCCTGGAAGCGTCTGCCGTCTGGTCAATCCTCTCGCACGCACACAAGGCGGCCATCCGCGCCTTTGCATGGGCAGCATCGACCGGCGAAGACCAGAACGGCTCGATTACCGCAAGCGGTTCGTTGCTGGTCCGCTTTGGCGTCAAGGGCCATGAGCTTCGCCGCGTTCGTGGAGACCTCGAAAGCCTGAAGCTGATCGTGCCGACCGGCGAAGGCGAGTACACGCCGACCTATCGCGTCACGTGGCTGCCCATGGACGATGCTCCGGCCGGTAACGACTTCCTGACGGTTGACGTTGCGGCATGGCAGCAAGCTAAGGCCGAACGCCCGTTGAAGGCGCATGAGCAGGTGATCATCGATACCATCGCGACGGCGAACACCCGGCCGGACCTTCTGGATGGTGACGACGTGCGGCTGTTGACCAGCATCGAGTCCATGGTGCGCGATGGTGGCCGACCATCAGAGCGTCAAGTGTGGGCCGTGAACGCGATCCGCAACCGCGTCCTTCGCGGCGAGACACGCAAGCCAGCAGCGCAAGCACCGGCACCGACAGCAACGCCAACCGCGCCGACCACGACGGACGCCGAAACGCCGGCACCGTCACGCAAGCGCAAGGCATCGAACGCCAAGGCATCGTCAGCACCGAAAGCCCCGGAGCCCATGCACTCGACTCAGGTGATCCCGAAGGCAACGCCGTTCGCGGAAGGTGCGCGCATCATCCATGATCGCTTCGGCGCTGGCGTTGTGATCTGGTCGGATGACGAGAAGACCGTCGCGCGGTTCAACGGCACCAGGCCGGGCATGGGTGATGATCCGGCCGTGCGAGTGTTGACGGTGGCCTTGCGCGCGATCTGACGTTTCCCGCCCCGCTGCAAGCGCGCCAGAGGGCTACGCCAATCCCGGACGCATAGCGAGCCAGATAATCATCGAAGCCGCTGTAGCGCGATCCTACGGGCTGGCATGAGTTGAATGTGCAATGCGCTGGGAGCATCAGCGCGCGAGCTTCTTCAACCATAACTGAAGGCATGAGCCGAGTTGGGCCGATTGCTCGATGTTGAGTGGCATCCTCACCGGCAGGTCGCGTCCACTGCCCGCGCGAAGTACGTTGATGAACGTCGATCCGTCATGCACGGCTGCCATCAAGTCCATCGCCTTGT
>JANNEU010000430.1:0-3394 GCA_031379035.1 Hyphomicrobiaceae bacterium
AGCTCTCGGCATCGAACGCGGCGTGCCACCGTCGAGCACAGCCCAAGCGTTGCTGTCACCCGAACTGGATGATCTCGGCAAGATGCAGGTGAACTACGTGGCTGCCGTGTCAAAGGTGGCCGTCGCCTTGCCACCGCCGCCGCCCAAAGGCGCTGGTGAAATCGAGAAGCTGATGTTGCGGGTGGCCGACACGGTGGCCTTCGGCAAGGCCACCGTGAAAGACGGCGCACAGCAGTTCTTCACCGAGGCCGAGAGCATTCTGGCGCGGGCATGACAACCAGCAGAGCGCCGTCAGGCTCGCTCGCACCGGGCACGATCTTCGGTGTCGAGCGGCGCACTTTGACGGCGTTTTTGTTTCTGGCGCCTTGGCTGCTCGGATTCCTGGTGTTCACCTTGGGACCCGTGCTGGCCTCGCTTTATCTGTCGTTTACGAAGTTCGACTTGTTGCGGCCGCCGGTCTGGGTGGGTGCCGACAACTACGTGCGCATGTTCACGGCCGACTACCGCTTCATCCAGGCGCTGAAGGTCACCTTCACCTATCTGCTGTTCGAAGTTCCGTTGAAACTGGCGTTCGCGCTGCTGATCGCTTCGATCCTCGACAAAGCCGTGCGGGGCGGCGGGATCTATCGCGCGTTGTTCTACATCCCATCGCTGCTGGGTGGCTCGGTAGCGATCGCGGTGCTGTGGCGGCAGCTGTTCGAGGGCAACGGCACGATCAATCAGGTGCTGCTGTGGCTGTTCGGCATCCAAGGGCCGAGCTGGATTTCCAATCCCAACACCGCCGTCTACACGCTGGTGCTGCTAGCCGTCTGGCAGTTCGGCTCACCGATGATTATCTTCCTCGCCGGACTGCGGCAGATCCCGTCGGATCTCTACGAAGCCGCGTCGATGGATGGCGCGTCGAAGTGGCGGCAGTTCCGCAAGATCACATTGCCGCTGCTGGCGCCGGTTATCTTCTTCAACATGGTGCTGCAGGTGATCGAGGGCTTTAAGGCGTTTACGCCCGCCTTCATCATTTCCGGTGGCACGGGCGGGCCTGTCGATAGCACGCTTTTCTATACGCTTTATCTCTATCAGGAGGCCTTCGCCTACTTCCGTATGGGCTATGCCGCGGCGCTCGCGTGGGTACTGCTGATCATCATCGGCGCGTTCACCGCGCTGAGCTTCCTCACGTCAAAATACTGGGTGCACTATGAAGACGACCCCCGGTGAGGCACCGCCGGTGGGAGCCGGCGAACGGGTGATGGGGCTGCTGGGCGTGGGCTTGCGTCACGGCCTGCTGATCGCTGCGTCTTTCATTATGCTCTATCCGTTGCTCTGGATGCTCGCCAGCGCCTTCAAACCCGAGAGCCAGATCTTCACTGACCTGTCGATTATCCCTGCCTCGCTGGATTTCAAAAATTTCCGCGAGGGCTGGACGGCCCTGCAAACCAGTTTCACGACGTTCTATTGGAACTCATTCGTCATCGCGATCCTGGTGGTGATCGGCAACCTGCTGTCGTGCTCGCTGACCGCCTACGCGTTTGCGCGGCTCGAGTTCCCTGGCCGTAATGTGCTGTTCGCGATCATGCTCGGCACGTTGATGCTACCCTATCACGTGACGTTGATCCCGCAGTATGTGCTGTTCCTCAAGCTCGGCTGGATCGATACGATCCTCCCGCTGGTGGTGCCGAAATTCATGGCGGCTGACGCATTTTTCATTTTTCTCATGGTGCAGTTTTTCCGCGGCATCCCGCGCGAGTTGGACGAGGCAGCCCAAATGGACGGCTGCAGCCCGTGGCGGATCTATCTCAAGATCATCATGCCGCTGTCGCTGCCGGTGCTGGCCACCGCCGGTATCTTCTCGTTCCTTTGGACGTGGAACGACTTCCTGGGGCCGCTCGTCTATCTCAACGACAGCGCCAACTACACCGTGCCGCTAGCGCTGCGCTCGTTCGTGGATGCCACGGGCACTTCCGCCTGGGGCCAGCTGTTCGCCATGTCAACCTTGGCGATCCTACCGATCTTTCTCGTGTTTCTCTGCTTCCAGCGCCTGATTATCGAAGGCGTCGCCATGTCCGGAATGAAACGATAACCTCATGATAAAATTCGCCGCGATCGGCCTCAACCACAGCCATATCTACGGCCAGACCAAAGCGCTGCTCGATGCCGGCGCGGAACTGGTCGCGGTGCATGCCGAGGAGGATGATCTCGCGGCCGCTTACATCAAGGCCTTTCCGCAGGCGAAACGCGTTGCCGACAAGCGCGCCATCCTGGACGATCAATCAATCCAGATGGTTGTTTCCGCCATTACGCCGGACGTGCGCGCGAAGCTGGCGATGGAGATCATGCGGGCCGGCAAGGATGTGATGGTCGACAAGCCCGGCGTCATCACGCTGGAGGAGCTCGCCGAAGTCCGCCGCGTTCAGGCCGAAACCAAACGGATCTTTTCGGTCTGCTACTCCGAACGTTTTGAGACGCGCTCGACGGCGAAGGCGAGCGTGCTGGTGGCTGCGGGCGCGATTGGGCGCGTTGTGCAGACGGTGGGGCTCGGCCCGCATGCGCTCAACAACAACCCGCGCCCCGATTGGTTCTACCAACGCAAGCGCTATGGCGGCGTGCTGTGTGATATCGCGGCCCACCAGTGCGACCAATTCCTGCACTTCACCGGCTCGACCAAAGCCGAGGTGGTGGCGTCGCACATCGCCAACTATGCCAACCCTGACAAACCCGAATTGGAAGACTTTGGCGAGGTGCTGCTGCGCGGCAACGGCGGCACCGGCTATATCCGTGTGGATTGGTATACACCCAAAGGGCTTGGCATCTGGGGCGATGGCCGGCTGACGATCCTCGGGACCGATGGCTATATCGAACTGCGCAAATACATTGATATCGCTGGGAAGCCCGGCGGCGATCATCTGTTTCTGGTCGACCAGAAGGGGACACAGCATATCGATTGCAGCAACGAACGGCTCCCTTATGGGCCGAACCTGATCGCCGACGTGCTCAATCGCACCGAAACCGCCATGACACAGGCGCACTGCTTCCTGGCAACCGAACTGGCCCTTAAGGCCGAAGCCATGGCGCAGAAGCTGGGACATCTCGCATGAGCCGCCGCCTCACAGTTGCCGTCGTCGGCCTTGGCATTGGCCGCCATCACTTGCAGGCCTATCAGGCGCTACCGGCACAGTTCGAAATCAAAGCAGTTTGCGATCTCGATATGGCCAAGGCCGAAACGGCCAAAAGCGATTTCGGTGCCGGCGCGGCAATTACCGACTTTCCCGAGTTGCTGCGCACGCCCGGCCTCGACATTGTCGATATCTGCACTCCGCCCAACACACATCGTGCGCTGATCGAGCAGGCGCTCGCTAGCGGCCTGCATGTGATCTGCGAGAAGCCGCTCACCGGTTCTCTC
>JANNEU010000445.1:0-10166 GCA_031379035.1 Hyphomicrobiaceae bacterium
CACGGCCTATCCTGCGGGCACGCCACCCGACGGCAGCCCCGAGCCGACGCGGCCGGCCATTGCCGTGCTCCCGTTCGTCAACATGAGCGGCAACCCCGAGCAGGAGTATTTCTCCGAAGGCATCAGCGAGGACATCATCACGGCCTTGTCCAAGCTGCGGTGGTTTCTCGTCATCGCGCGGACCTCATCGTTTATTTACAAGGACAAAGCCGTCCACCTCCGCCAGATCGCCGCCGAGCTCGGCGTCCGCTACGTGGTCGAGGGCAGCGTCCGCCAAGGCGGCGACCGCGTGCGCATCACGGTGCAGCTCAACGACGTCGCCACCGGCAGTCATATCTGGGCCGAGCGCTACGACCGCAGTCTGGCCGACGTGTTTGCCGTGCAGGACGAGATCACGGAAGCCATCGTCGCCACCATCGAACCGCAGCTCTATGTGGCCGAAAACTTTCGCGCCCAGCGAAAGCCACCCGACAGCATGGACGCCTGGGATCTCGCCATGCGCGGGTTGTCCCACTACTGGCGCGTGACGCGGCAGGACAACATCGTCGCCCAGGCGCTGCTGGAGAAAGCCATCGCGCTTGATCCGCATTACGGCCAAGCCCTCGGCGTGCTCGCCACCAGTCATACTTTTGGTGCCCACAACGGGTGGGAGGACATGAGCACCGCGCTGCTGGTCGCCAGTCAAGCGGCGGAGGCGGCCATCCTCGCCGATAACGAGGACCCCTGGGCGCATTATGCGCTCGGCTGTGTGCATCTTTTCTTACGCCGCTTCGACGACAGCCTTGCCGAATATGCAATGGCCTTGCGCCTCAATCCGAATTTCTCGCTGGCACAAGGTTACTACGGCTTGGCGCTGTCGTATTGTGGCCGCTGGGAGGAGGGTGCCACCGCAGCCCGCCGTGCGCTTCGGGCCAGTAGTCCTCACGATCCATTCTCAGCGATCTACAACTCCATCATGTCATACGCGATGTTCTGCGGCCGCCGCTACGACGAGGCTATGCGGCTGTCGCGCGAAGCCATCCGCCAGCGCGGCGACTTCGTCGGCGCGCTCCGCGTCTTCACCGCGGCCGCCGGGATGGCCGGCGAACGCGACGCTGCAAATGCAACGCTGCAGCACCTGCGCGCCGCCCAGCCCAACATCTCACTCGCCTGGATCGAGCAGCACATGCCGATCAAACTCGATAGCGAGCGCGAGCACTATCTTGAAGGATTTCGGCGCGCGGGGATGCGCTGAGGTGCGCTGCACGCACCAGAGACGCTTTGCTCTGGGGGGTTGCTGCGTCTGCTCTTAGCGCTCCGGGTCGGGCGTGCCGATCAGCTTTTTTGCCGGATCTCGCCAGATCTGGGGCCAGATCTTGGGCCAGCTCTTTGGCCAGAGCTTGGGCCTGCTCTTTGGAAAGACCATATGTTGATGCAGCCAGCGCGCGACGGGCCGCTCAAAAAACCGATAACTCAAAAGCGCAACGCCAATGCTCAGTACAATCGCAATCATCGTGACGGCAGCGGGCGGCAGCGTTAGAAATTTGTGCGCTATCGCGAATACGATTCCGTGCAGCAGATAAAGCGAGAACGAGGCGTCGCCGACACTTTCAAGTAACGGCATGACCGGCCAATGGCCAGATCGCTCCAGCGCCAGCGCGCCTGCAACCAGCAAAACCGCCGGCAGACCAAGCCACAACAGGCGGTCGGTGAGCGGCTGATCCTCTGTTACGCGACTAAAAGCCGTGAACACGAAAAGTGCCACCGCAACAAGCATCAGGAGACCGAGGCGGCGCTGCCTGAGGAAGGGCATTTCAGCCAGCACAAGCCCTGCCGCAAATTCGAGCAGCAGCGGGCTGGTGTAAGTCTGCAGCGCTGCACCACTTGGATTTAGAATGAGACCGGCGGTCACCGTGCCAGCTATCAACGCAAAAACTAACCTCGGGAGGCCGACGCTGAGGCAGACAGCGAAGACCATGTAAAACAACATCTCGAAGTTCAGCGTCCACCCCGGGACGATCAGCGGCCAGATCTGCCCGGACGCATCGAAGTAGGGAATAAAGAGCAGCGATTTCGCGAGCGACTTCAGATCAAAGGTAAACCGGCTTAATGCGCCAGGCACCCACGATAGGGCGCACATCAACAGCGTGACCGTCCAATAGAGGGGAACAATACGGATCAGCCGTTTTTTCGCGAAGCTTGCCGGATGCTCCCGCATGCCGACAGTACCGATGATGAAGCCAGAAATCACGAAAAAGATATCGACGCCGCCATAGCCAATCGAAAGATACTTTTCGTGAAAAAAGAGAACGGCGAGGGCCGCAATGGCGCGCATCACTTGAATGGAAGCGAAGCGCGGCGCTTGGGAGAGATCATCCGAATGGGGTGGGGCAAATCGCATTGGGTTGATATTGGCCGTGCGCGCCGTGGGCGACGTTGTGCCGGAGCTGGCTCTGGAACGGTCTGAGGAATGGTCTGAAGGCTCTCGGCATGGCGGGTCGAAACGGAAAGCGCGTGATCGCTGTCGAACATCGCGATGTCTACTTTGCGATGAACATTGGGGAGGCTAGAAGGGCGTCGACCGATGCGCAACGCATCGTTCGAAACGGTGGTACCTCCTTGGAGGGATGGCCGTGCCCCGCTTTACACGCCCCGCCCCAACCCTCCATAGCTGTCGCCTGACGTCCCCGCCCCCTCCTCCCCCGAGCGCCTATGCCCCGTTTAAAGTCTTCCGTCGTTCCTGACAGTGCCGACTTCAAGGCTAATGCGGCGGCGATGGGGGCGTTGGTGTCTGACCTGCAGGCCAAACGCGCCGTTACGGCGCTGGGCGGCAACGAGAAGTCGCGCAGCCGCCACACCAGCCGCGGCAAGCTGCTGCCGCGCGACCGGGTGATGACCTTGATCGATCCGGGCTCGCCGTTTCTCGAACTCTCGCAGATGGCCGCCTGGGGGATGTACGACAACGAGATCCACGGCGGCGGCGTCATCACCGGCATCGGCCGTGTGTCGGGCCGCGAGTGCGTGATCGTCTGTAACGACGCCACCATCAAGGGCGGCACCTACTATCCGATGACGGTGAAGAAGCATCTCAGGGCACAAGAGATCGCACACGCTAATCGGATGCCGTGCCTCTATCTCGTCGATAGCGGCGGCGCGAACTTGCCGCACAACGCGGATGTGTTTCCCGACGCGCAGCACTTCGGACGTATCTTCTATAACCAGGCGCGCATGAGCGCCGACCGCGTGCCGCAGATCGCCGCCGTACTCGGCAGTTGCACGGCGGGTGGTGCCTACGTGCCGGCCATGTCGGATGAGACGATCATCGTGCGCAAGCAGGGGACCATCTTTCTCGCCGGCCCGCCACTGGTCAAAGCCGCGACCGGTGAAACCGTGTCAGCCGAGGACCTGGGTGGCGCGGATGTCCACACGCGGCTCTCCGGCGTTGCCGATCACTATGCACTCAATGATCGCCACGCGCTGCAGATTGCGCGTGATATCGTTTCAAACCTGGGTGCCGCGCGTACGCCGGACGTGACGTTGCGCACATCGCGAGAGCCTGCCTACGATACACGCGAATTGGATGGCGTCGTCCCCGCCTCGCTGATGACGCAGTACGACGCGCGCGAGATCATTGCGCGGCTGGTGGATGCCTCCGAGTTCGATGAGTTCAAAGCCAACTTCGGCACCACCATCGTCACCGGCTTTGCACACATCGAAGGCATCCCGGTCGCGATCCTGGCCAACAACGGCATTTTGTATTCAGAGAGCGCGCAAAAGGCGGCGCATTTCATCGAGTTGGCCTGCCAGCGCAAGATCCCGCTGCTGTTCCTCCAAAACATCACCGGCTTCATGGTCGGCCGCGAAGCCGAATCCGGCGGCATCGCACGGCATGGTGCCAAGATGGTGACCGCTGTGTCGTCGGCCAACGTGCCGAAGATCACCGTTCTGATCGGCGGCAGCTACGGCGCCGGCAACTACGCCATGTGTGGGCGCGCCTATTCCCCGCGTTTTCTGTTTTCATGGCCGAATGCGCGCTGCTCGCTGATGGGCGCGCCGCAAGCCGCCTCCGTGCTCGCCACCGTCAAGCGCGATAACTACGACAAGGCGGGTGAAGTGTGGTCCGCCGAAGACGAAGCGAAATTCAAAGCACCCACGCTCGAACAGTTCGAACGCAAGGGGCATCCCTACTTTATGACAGCCCGCCTCTGGGACGACGGCATCATTGCGCCCAGCGAAACCCGCCGCGTGCTGGGCTTGGCGTTCGCCGCGTGCCTCAACGCACCCATCGCCGACACGACGTTCGGGGTGTTTCGGATGTGAGGAGGGGCTTGTCACGGTGGCACAGACGACGTATATATATAAAGTATATATCTAAAGGCTACCCATGTCCAAGGCCAAAATTTTCAACAACGGCGGCAGCCAGGCCGTCAGGCTTCCAGCGGAATTCCGCTTCGAAGGCGTTGAAGTTGACGTGCGCCGGGATCTGACGACTGGCGACGTGATCCTGTCGAAACCGCGGCCATCCTGGGACGACTACTTCGCATGGGTGGCGACGCTCGATCTCCCTGCGGACTTTATGAAAGACCGCGCGCAACCGGCCGACGAGCTCCGCGATCCGCTCGCAGCCGTGCCGCGCAAAACGCGCGGCATCTGACAAATGACAGACTTCCTGCTTGATACGGACACCGCCTCGCGTCTCTTGCGGGCCGAACGCAGCACCGTGAACGTCATGCGCAAGTCCGGTGCCACGTCGATGTCGATTTCAGTTGTCACGCAATCGGAATTGCTATTCGGCGCGCACCTTCGCACCGATAGGCCAGCGATCATGGCGGCCGTGCGCGGCTTTCTCGTCCGGATGACCGTGCACCCTTGGGATATCGATGTCGCCGAGGTTCACGCCCGCCTCCGCGCGACGGCCAAGGTGAGCGGTCGCAGTGCCGGTGCCTTCGATCTCATGATCGCGGCGCATGCGCGTGCCTTGGGTGTCACTTTGGTGACGAGCGACCAAGCGATCAAGAGCTTGCACGTCGATGGGCTAAAAATTGCCGATTGGAAAAAGTGATGCCGTC
Source organism: Hyphomicrobiaceae bacterium (assembly GCA_031379035.1). Lineage (GTDB taxonomy): Bacteria > Pseudomonadota > Alphaproteobacteria > Rhizobiales > Hyphomicrobiaceae > JABFRJ01. The sequence goes on from JANNEU010000445.1 coordinate 5,049, forward strand.
CGCATCCATTGGCCGAAGTCTTTTTGAAACCACCACCCACGAGCCACCCATGCCTCTCGCTCCCTCCAATGGCGCCCGCATCTACTACGAGGAAACCGGCTCAGGCACGCCCATTGTGTTCGTGCATGAGTTCGCTGGTGATTGGCGCACCTGGGATGATCAGATGCGCCACTTCGGCCGCGGCTGGCGCTGCGTGACGCTGTCGGCGCGCGGCTATCCGAAGTCGGACGCGCCCGACGATGAGGCGCTCTATGGTCAATCGTTCTTTACCCGCGATCTCGTCGCCGTGATGGATGCAGCCGGTATCAAACAAGCTCACGTCGTCGGTCTCAGTATGGGTGCTTACGCCGCGCTGATGATGGCGATGGAGTTTCCCGCGCGCGTGCTGTCGGTGGTTGCGGCCGGTGGCGGTTCGGGCTCACCGTTGGCCGCCTGCGAAACCTTCCGCGCGGAAAGCCGCGCCACGGCTGCGCACTTCGACGCGACCGGTGTCATCGATGCCGCCGCCATGGGCCTCGGCCCGACGCGCATCCAGCTCAAGAATAAAGACCCCATCGGCTGGCAGCGTTTCGTCACGCACCTCGCCGAGCATCCCGCACACGCCGCCGCCAAGACGCTCCGGCAGGTGCAGGCCAAGCGCGCCTCGCTTTATGAGCTGGAGACACAACTCAAAGCCATCGCTTGCCCGGTGCTGCTGATGGTCGGCGACGAGGACGAGCCGTGCCTCGACGTGAACCTGTGGATGAAGCGGCTGATGCCGGTCGCCGACCTCATGCTGCTGCCTGGCTCTGGGCATGCGATAAATCTCGAAGAGCCGCTGCTGTTCAACCAGTTTGTCGAGCAGTTCATCGGTCGCGTGGACGCCGGCCGCTGGCGCCCGCGCGATCCAACAGCCGTACCCGGCGTACTGACCTCGCTATCGGCTGCGGCTGCAAAACCAAAGGCGTAGCCGCATCCAGTACATTTGCATCGAATGCTGCGCCAATCTGCAAAGCCTTTTTAGCACGCTCCCGCTAACGTGGCCGGTGACATGGGTGCAACAGCTTGGCAGGGCTGATCATGATTTCGGGGAAGCAGTCATCGCCGCGTGCGGCAGCGGGCGTCGCATTGACTGGCGCTGACCGCCGCCAGTTCGGCCGCCGCGCCACCGTGCGCCACGCCTGGATTATTGCTGGCGCACAACGGCGCATTGCCTGTGTGATCCGCAATGTCTCGGAAGGCGGCGCGCTGCTGGAGCTGGACGGCGTCGCCACGCTGCCCGCCCGCTTCGCGTTGGATGTTGACGGCAGCGGCCTCATTGTCGCGTGCGAGGCGCGGCATCGCGGGCAGGTCTCGCTCGGCGTGCTCTTCCTGGAGCCTGGCGCGGGTGCGCAGCTGCTCGCGCTTGGGCATGGAATCCAAAATTCAGCGCCGGGAACTGTGGCCCTAGCCCCAACCGTCGACGTTACCCCGGCCCGTCCAGCCGCCACCGTCATCGCACTGCCAGCCCGCTAGGGCAGAAAGCCCTTGCTCAGGTCCATCGCCTGCTTGATCCGCTCGCGGCCTTTACTGTCTGCGACGGCAAGCGTCCACGTCACGTTGGTGCCTTGTCCGTAAGACGTGGTTGAGCGCAGCCGCGCCGTCAGCGTCTCGCCCTTGCGGACTTCGAATGGCTCGGAGGCTGGCAAATACAACTGCTCCCAATGCGTGCGTGGATCAAACGGCCCGGTTCCGAGTGACAATCCATCCACCAGCTCCGCCGTCCACCAGATGGCGAGGCCACTGATCAGCGTCGGCGTCTTCAGGTCCCACGTCGCGGTGCCGATGCGGGTTGTCTTAGTCGCCTTCGCCAGATCGACCTTGTCCCACAGTTGCGCGGCCTTGCCGCCGTCCAGCAGATCACTGGCGACCAGCCAGCGCACGTAGATATTGTTCAAGCCCATCTCGCGGGCGGCGGCAAAGTTCAGCCCGAACCCCACGTTGTCCCAGGTCGTCAGGTCCGCGTGCAGCTTCGGGCTTACCACCGGGCAGATCATTTGCATAACCTTGCCGGGGATCAGCACCCCGCCGGGCTCCAGGTAGCGGTCGCGCGCATCGCCCAAGGTCTCAATGATGTTTTCTTCGAACGCATAATTTCCGAGCGTTTCCGACACCGCCACGTCAAAGCGCTCCGGCGGCTCCAGCTCTGTTGAATGCGCCGGCACGACTTCAATGTTGCGGAGACCATTGGCCTTCGTCAGCTTCTTGGCGAGCGCTGCAATCTCGGCCGTCTCGATCAGCACCACCCGCTTGGCACCCAGCTTCGCCGCCATAAAGCCAAGAAACCCCGTGCCGCAGCCGATATCGACCACTTTGGTTTTGCCCGGCACGATCACGCGCTTCAGCGCCTCGTGAAACGCGTCATTGCGGACGCGGTCGGCCAGCAGCGTGCGGTGATATTCGATGCGCATGGCAGTGGAGGTCTCTCTTTGCGAAAATAGGACTGCTGGTTCGTAAACCACCGTTGGCCGAGAGACATAGACGCGGGGATTTGGCGGTCAACACGTTTAACAAACGTGCTTAAAATCGACCCTTGGCCAATGGGCATGCCCGAAAGACGGGGGTGGCCGCTCAAAATCTATCACGGCAGACGCAAAAAAGACCTCTGTCGTCCCCGCTCGTTTCGGTCGTGGTATTCTTTGGTGTTGGCGCTTGCCAGCCATACCCGAGATGCCCCGCTCTTTGACATCAACGACAGGAATGCCCGCAAAATGCCCACTAGTCTTGTAGCCCTCGTAGCCCTCGCCCCCCTGAGCCTCCTGCTCAGTTTGGTGCTCAACGCCATGCGGGCCTGCGTCTCAGGCTTGAACCTGTTGCTGCGCCGGGGTCCAGGGGCTGCTCTGAATGCGCGCCACGATGAAGCGCACCAGCGCCGCATCCGCCACCGGCGTGAAGGCGCCAAACGATACGAGCTTCACGAAACCGTTCCACAGCATGAGACCGGCAAACTGCGCCTTCGGCAACCTCAGCTCCAGCCGCTGGCCGTCGAGCACCAAGCTCGAAATCTGATGCTCGATCCACGCCGCGCGATAGTAGAGGATGAAACCGAACACGGGGGCCAGTCCGAGCGCCAGCACGGTGGCGCCCGTTCGCCAGGTCTCAGGTTTCATCAGCGGTGCGAACGACTGCCCCTCGATGGCGGCCAACACGTCGCCGCCGATGGTTACGCCGACCAGGACCATCGTTGCCACATAGATCGCGCCGCCGCCGAACCACAGGGTGGCGAAGGCGCGGTACAGGCGGGCCACACCGCCGACAGCCTGAAAGCGCTGATCGCCAAGGCACATTTCATTGATCTTGCGCTGCTCAAGACGGCTGGCGCGCCAGGGACCCGCCCAACCGAGCGTCAACGGGATCAGGAACGCAGTCCAGAAATGCTGCAGCGCATAGGCCCAAGGCTGTCCGTTGAGATCGAAGTGCTGACCGCGCAACCATGTCCGGCGCAGGATCTCCTTGCGCTTGCGATACACGACCGAGCCGAGCAAGAACAGCAGTGGCAAGGTAATGAGCAACCGTTGATAGCGGAACTCGCCGATGGATTGGCGGATCTGGTCACCGCTGCCGCCGCTCTTGACGAAGAACCAGATGAACCCCGAGACGATCATCACGGTGGTCAGCATGCCCAACAGAAAGCCGACAAAGGCTTCCCGGCCCGTGCCGGTGTAGTCGAGCTGCTGGCCGCCAATGCGGAGCGCGCGGAGCAGCTGTTTGCGCGCCTCAGCTTTGGCCCAGAACGAGTAGAAGCCGAGCGTCGCCAACGTCAGCCCGAAGTTGCGGATCGAGAGGCTCAGGAAACTTTCGGCCGGCTCGACGAAGGTGATCAGCGGCGTCTGCACGCCAGCGTGAGGCAGCGGAACGCTGATCGGCGGCAGGGCGTGGGCGATGTGTGGTATATGGGCAGGTGGCGTTTGCAGCCAAGGGGCCACAGTCGAGCCTGCACTCGCAGGCGAAGCGGTGAGCATAAGACGCACTCGTACAGAAAAGCCACCCCGGCGCACGGCGTGCACCAATCTGTTCGACGATAGACAGCAATGGTTACCCGCGCGTTAAGAGCCGGCCGGCCCTCTGGCCATCGAACCGCACAGATCGCATGGGGCGTTCCCGCTGCGTGCCCAGCTTGTTCCACGTCAATTGACGGGCGGGGCCGGTGCGCGTACCACCCACCTCTTGCCCCCCACACAACCGCCGAAAGCGCCTCAGCGCCATGCTTGAGAAGACCTATCAGCCCGCCGATATCGAAGCTCGCATCCATAAAGACTGGGAAGCCGCCCAAGCCTTTAAAGCGGGCCGCCCCGAGCGCGCCAAGGCCGCGCCCTACCCCTTTGTCATTCCGCCGCCGAATGTCACCGGCTCGCTGCATATGGGGCATGCGCTCAATAACACGTTGCAAGACATTCTCTGCCGCCATCAGCGCATGAAGGGCAAAGACGTGCTCTGGCAACCGGGCACCGACCATGCCGGCATCGCCACACAGTTGGTGGTGTCACGGCAACTGTCGGAGAAGCAGAACCACGAGGCGCTGCGGTCGCGCGAAAAATTCATCGAGGAAGTCTGGAAGTGGAAGGCCGAAAGCGGCGGCACGATTACCGGCCAGCTGAAGCGGCTCGGCGCGTCGTGCGACTGGTCACGCGATACTTTCACTATGGGCAAGGCTGGCGCGCCGGACGAGCAGATGGTGCGCGCGGTGATGAAGGTGTTCGTTGAACTGGCGACCACGCCGGGGCCGAACGGACGTAACCTGATCTATCGCGATAAGCGGCTGGTCAACTGGGACCCCGAGTTCAAGTCCGCCGTCTCCGATCTCGAAGTCGAGATGGTGGAGCATCGCGGCACGTTCAAATGGGCCGATGGCGAGGTCGATAAGGAGGGCAACCCAGTCGCGTTCTCAGCGGCGGCACTCGACAAGGCGCTGTCGAAAGATCCGGGCGGTCACATGTACCACCTGCGCTATCCGATCAGCGGCAAAACGTTCAACGCCAAAGATGCGAGCACCTTCATCGTCGTCGCTACCACGCGGCCCGAGACGATGCTGGGCGACACCGGCGTTGCCGTGCATCCCGATGACGACCGCTACACCGCCCTCGTCGGCACAACCGTCGA
>JANNEU010000450.1:0-21499 GCA_031379035.1 Hyphomicrobiaceae bacterium
GATGCCGCCTTCGCTCTTGGAAGGACGCACGGGGCGATGCGGGATGTACTCGGGCAGCGTGCCCGCTACCAACGGATGTGCCGCGATCATCGGCTGCCGCGCGAGAATGTCGCGCTCTTTGTCGCCGCGCTGTTCGGGGCGCGTCAGGATCGCGTCGAGCGACGCCGACATGCTTTCATCCGCCCGCGGTGGCCGCGGACCCGACTGTCGCAGCGCGGGCAAAGTCGGCAAGCCGCGTTCGTCGATCTTCGGCCGCTCCATTAACGGACCCGACGCCGTGAACGACGCCTGCGGCGCCTCGGCGAAGCCGGGCGTGCCAGCGGCCGTTTCGCCCGGCGGTGGTGCCGGCTTGCCCGACTTGCCGCGCGACGGCCGCACAGGGTCCTTCGATGTCGTAGATTTAGCCATAGGCCGGAGTATGCAGGAGGCGGCAGTGTCGAGCAATCCAAGATGACGACGTTTCCAACCGGTTGCAATGCGGCACGCAAGCTCAACAGACGCATACCGGTTAGCTGAAGCGCTGGCTAACCCCACGGCCAAATTTGTTCATCCGCGACTCAAAATATTGAAACATCAATAAACCAACAGCCACCGCGCAAACAAGAACCTGCCACCACACCACGCCTAAAATCAAAAGAGTGTACAGTACCGGCGCGTGAAACGCATAAAGACTGTAGCCAGCCTGGCCAATTCGGGCAGACCACCCAGGGACCCAGCTCTTACTGCGGTCAACCGCCACAATGAGCGCTCCGACAAGAATAGCGAAGGCTAGTTTTTTTAACTCGACAACAATCAAGGCAGTCGTGAACTTGGTGTACAAAATGGCTGTGAGAAACACATATACCGCACCGATCCATGCTATTGGATGCCGCAATTCGCGAAGCTCCTGCACGCCAACAAACTTGGCTCCAACCCACCAATAAATCAAAAATCCGATCAGGCTGCCGTTGTGCCACCACCCGACCCAATGTGGGAGCATTGTACAGGCAAAGATGCCGATCACCCATATTCCAAACAGTCCGACCCAAATGGAACGCTCAGAAGAGCCGCGCCGGAGCAGGAGTACAATCAACGGATAAATGGCGTACAACCAGATCTCCACCATGACAGTGTGTAGTGGCGCATTACCTTGAAAGGTAATGTAATGCAGCGCAGGAACCCACGCGGACACGCCCAACAACTTGCCAGCAATCAGGCCAGAGGACAGCAATTGTGTTCCGCTCAGCAGTCTACCAATGGCCTCATTGGTATGGGTCGCCAAAACATAACACAACGCGCCAACGGCAGTGGCCAACAAAAACACCGGAAGGATGCGAAATGCGCGACGAACAGCGTAGCTGCCGAGATTGAAATAAGTCGACCTGAAGCCATTGCGATGAATACAATAACCGCTCAGCACAATGAAGCCGAGCACCGCAGGATGCGTTTCTCCGGCTGGCTGCAATATTTGCACCAGTGCTTGACTACATGTCTGCAACCATGTTGGAACCGCTTCGGGCCCATGCGTAAAGCTTGGCCATGGTATCAGGTGCGCCAATAGAACCCAAAACGCGCATATAAAACGTAGTACATCAAGCCCTTCTGACCGCGTTCCAGAAGATGGCGCAAACAATAGTGGCGAAAACAATTGAAGTGCCTCGCGTCCACGACTTGCTATCCACATTGGACGCGCGTAGACAGATTGACTTTTCATTCTTGTCTCATTTCGATGTTTGCTTCGGCTTATCCGCACACCACACCCTATATCGCCCGTCGTCAGCAAGTATTCCGACAACACCAAATCTGGCGGCCAATGCCGTGTCCAACGCAATGCGGCGTTGCACGACGAGGATCAGTTGGCCGGAGGCAGTGAGGTGGGCAGGAGCTTCGGCGATCAGCCGCAGCAAGGGCTCGAGGGTGTCGCGGAAGCCGGCGTGGAGTGGCGGGTTCGAGATGATCAGATCGAATTTTTGCGCACTGATCGCACACAGACTGCCACTGAGAATTTGCGTCGCATCCGGCACGTTTTCACCTGCGGCGGCAAGCGCGACACTATCGTTGTCCAGCAGCGTGAGAACCGCCGTGGGCTCAACGCGCCGGATGGCGGCGGCAATGGCACCAGGTCCGCAACCATAGTCGAGAATGCGGGCTTGCGGCGCAATCTTTGGCAGATGCGCGAGCAGCAGCGCGGTACCGGGATCGGGGGCACCCCCGGCGAAGAGGCCAGGGTAGCTGATCCAAGGTTTGCCGTAGGGTCCGGGGTGCGCTTCGCGCCAGTCGGCAAGGCGTGGGCGGATCGGTGCGGTTACGGTACCGCGTTTGAGCTGGAGCACGCGGCCGTGCCCACGCGCTGCGATGGTTTCGACCGGACCGAGCTCGGCGAGGTTTTTCTGAAATGAACGGATACCTTCGTCGTTGCCACCATAGACAATCAGCCGGCCGTCGGGCTTCAGCGCGCCGAGACATTGATGCACCGCCATGCGCTGTTCTTCACGGGATTTCGGCAGGCGCAGAAGTGAAGCGTCGAAGAGGCCGGGTGGTGGCTCGGGTGTTGCGGAGCGTTCAGAATAAGCACGGCGGCACCACGCGTGCACGGCAACCTTGCGCTGTTCGAGCAGCGTGCACAACGCAGGTGCACCCTCGGCTAACAGCACCGCTCGCGGCACGGGGTCAGGCCCAAGGGTCTGCCCCCCAATGGCCATCAACTCGTCCAGCGCGCCGGCGATGAGTGCCTGCGCTGCACTCTCCGGATCATCGGCCCAGCGCGCCATGACTATTTTGCCGCCAGGACAGCGCGCAACTTCTCGGCATTCGCGGCGAGAATTTCGGGCTTTTCCATCTGGCCGGTGTGGGGCTTGAGGCTGACGCCCGTATGCCGTGGCAGCACGTGATAGTGCAGGTGGAACACCACTTGCCCGCCAGCGCTCTCGTTAAATTGCTGAATAGTGATCCCGTCAGCTGCAAAGGCGATCATGGCGGCTCGGCTCAGCGACTGCACTGTGCGAAGGCAAGTGGCGAGCTGCTCGGGCGTCGCGTCGAGCACGTTGCGGGCCGGGGTTTTGGGGATCACCAGGCAGTGGCCGTCCGCACGCGGCATGATGTCCATAAATGCAAAAGTATCGGCATCTTCGTAGACCTTTTGGGCAGGCATATCGCCGCGCAGGATCTTGGCAAAGATGTTGCTGGGGTCGTAGGCGGAGCGAGCGGACTGCGACACGGGGATACCTCCACAGCGATACAAACGAGCAGGGCACAAGGCGGTCAAAACCTCGAGATTCAGAGTGCTGCGTAGGCCAGCCGGACCACCAACGTCAATTGTTCCGTGCAATCGATCCGCAGCGATGAATGAGATTAACGAAAGCCTAGCGATTGCCCGGTAAGATGCGCCAACCGCCGCGCTGTTCGTCTCGATTTCGGGTCTCCTGCATGTTCTGGCACAAACGCAACCATCCAAACCAGACCGTTGCTACGCCCCAACTTGGGGCCCGTGAAATTACGCGTTTCGACGGCGCACTGGCCAACGACAATGAGGCTTCGGATACCGCCCTGCGCGGCCCGCGCCACTCGGGTCGCGCTTTGCCCGCGGTGGCATTCTGCTCCGGACTTTGCGCTGCCGGCCTCGTCTTGGTCGCCGAGCGGCTCCTCGGGCTCTGACCAAATTCGCCACCGTTGTCGTCGTCGCCCCCTGCCTTTATGACAGGGAGACAGATCTCCATACCGCACATGTTCAGTTCGGTTGAGGGCGCACGCACACAAGAGGCTAGTCCCGATGCTCGAGGCAGAAAAACCAGCACAGGATCTGGTGTTCGACCCAGCAGTCTTGCGCGCCGAGCTGACAGGCCTGTTCCGCGCCCACGACGAACAGGCCGGAGACGCGCGACCGGCGGTCCTGGCCCGCCTTGCAGAACTGGTGAGCGATGCGCGCTCCGATGCGGAACAGCGACTCAATCACGACGGTCAAGGCCGGGCGTGTGCGGCACGGCTGTCACGCTTCCAGGACGCGCTGATACAGCTGATCTATGACTACACGATTGCGCATGTTTACCGCCCCCTCAATACCTCCGATCCCGACAAGATCAGCGTTGTCGCGACAGGTGGTTATGGCCGGGGCCTTCTCTCGCGTGGCTCGGATATCGACTTGCTGTTCTTGTTGCCGGCCAAGCAGACAGCCTGGGGAGAAAGCGTCGTCGAATACATGCTCTATACGCTCTGGGACCTGCGATTCAAGGTCGGCCACGCGACGCGCACAATCGACCAATGCATCAAGCTCGCGCTGTCCGATATGACAATCCGCACAGCCCTCCTTGACGCACGATTGATTTTTGGCGACGCCCCGCTCTTCGACGCAATGTCGCGGCGTTTTGCAAACGATGTCATACAGGGCACCGCCAAAGCTTTCATCGACGCCAAGCTCGCCGAGCGCGATGAACGGCACAAACGGACAGGCGAGAGCCGCTACAAGGTCGAGCCGAACGTGAAAGATGGCAAGGGCGGCTTGCGCGACTTGCACACACTGCATTGGCTGGCCAAATACATCCATGGCGAGGCACCGGGCCAGGATGGCACTGTAAGCAAGATTTTCAGTGCGGTTGAAATGACCAACTTCCGGCACTCGGAGGATTTTCTTTGGACGGTGCGTTGCCATCTGCATTTCCTAACCGGCCGCGCCGAAGAACGGCTGACATTTGATCTGCAGCCCCAACTAGCCAAACGGCTTGGCTATCAGGATCGGCGCGGTCTTAAAGCAGTCGAGCGATTCATGCGGCACTACTTCCTTGTCGCCAAAGACGTCGGAGATCTGACGGCGGTGTTGTGTTCCGGCCTGGAGGTGCAGCAGCTCAAGTCGTCGCCGGGACTGGCACAAATGCTAAACCCGCTGACATGGCGAACCCGCCGCCGTATTCGCACCCGCACCGAGTTCCGCATCGAGAATGGTCGGCTGACGGTGCCCGACGCCCAGGTTTTCGTACGTGACCCGGTCAATCTCATCCGCTTCTTCCGCGAAATCGAGGAAACCAAGGCGTTTCTTCATCCGGATGCGGCCCGCCTCATTCGCGCGTCACTGCGTCGGATCGACGAGAGCGTCCGCAACGATCCGGAAGCAAACCGCATCTTCCTCGAACTCCTCACCAGCGAGACCGCCCCTGAAGACGCCCTGCGGCGTATGAACGAGGCCGGTGTGCTCGGACGCTTCGTCCCGGAGTTTGGAAAAGTCGTCTCGATGATGCAGTATAATATGTATCATCACTACACCGTGGACGAGCATCTGGTCCGCACCGTTGGCGAACTCTCACGCATCGAGCATGGCGGTTCTTCTGACGCGCTTCCACTATCGACTGTGCTGATCAAGCAGATCCAAAGCCGTCGCGTCTTGTTCGTAGCGGCTTTTCTTCACGATATCGCCAAGGGTTTGGATGGCGATCACTCGATACTCGGCGCAGCAATCGCGCGCCGGCTTTGCCCCCGCTTTGGTTTGACAGCAGCCGAAACCGAAACGGTCGCCTGGCTCATCGAACAGCATCTGACCATGTCAAACACCGCCCAGAGCCGTGACCTCAGCGACCCTAAGACAATCCGTGCCTTCGCCGACGTCGTGCAAAGCCCGGAGCGGTTGAAGTTGCTGCTGCTGCTGACGGTCGCAGATATCCGGGCAGTGGGACCAGGAACATGGAACGGATGGAAGGGCCAGCTTCTGCGCACCCTCTACTATGAAACTGAACCACTGGTAGCGGGTGGACATACAATTATCGGCGCACGCGAACGGGCCCAAGTGGCACAAGAAGACTTTAGGCGCGCCCTCGCAGCAGCGGCGCCGCAAGTCTCCGCTGAAGCATTCGCCGAGCGCGCCTATCCCGACTACTGGTTACGAACGGAGACGCGCAAACAAGTCGCCCACGCCCAGATGCTCGCCGCCATGGAGACAGCGAACCAGACGCTCTCGGTCGATGTACAGCCGGATGCCTTTACGGCGGTCACTGAATTGACGGTGCTGGCACCCAATCATCCACGGCTTTTGGCGCTGTTTGCCGGTGCCTGTGCAGCAGCGGGTGCCAACATCGTTGGAGCTCATATTTCGACAACGCGCGATGGAACCGCCATCGACACATTCCTTTTGCAACGGGCCTTCGAGCTGGACGAAGACGAGGTGCGACGCGGTGAGCGTATCGGTGACATGATCGGAAAGCTGTTGAAAGGTGAGCAGTGGCCAAAGCGTTTGCTCTCAAAGACGCCGCCGTCGCGTCCAGGCGCAACCACTTTTCAGGTCCCACCCGACGTCATCATCGACAACGCGTTGTCTGATCAGTTCACGGTGATCGAGGTCTCGGGCTTGGATCGGCCTGGGCTGCTCTATGAGCTCACAAGTGCAATCTCCGATCTCAATCTCGACATCACGTCCGCGCACATCACAACGTTCGGCGAGAAGGCCGTGGACGTGTTCTACGTGACAGACTTGACGAATAAAAAGATCACCAGCCCAGCGCGGCACGCAAGCATTCGTGAACGCCTTACCTTAGCATTGTCTGTACCAGTAACGCCCACAACGCCAGCGGCCACGACAAAAGTCGCGGCCTTTAAAGCGATAGCGCCTTAGCTGAGGCGTGATACTGCTTCGCCGGACCTATCAACGTTCTGGCGATCAGCTGCGATAGTCCTGGATCCGGGTCGCACGCAACCCAGGCAGGCCATGGCGATCAATGGATCGCTTCCAGGATAGGAATTCGTCGACCGTCAGTTTGTAGCGGTCGCAGGCTTCCTCCAGGCTCAGTAGTCCACCGCCAACGGCGGCGACAACTTCAGCCTTGCGCCGGATGACCCAGCGTTTGGTATCTGTGGGCGGGAGATCGGCCACGGTCAGCGGACTACCGTCCGGACCAATGACATAACGTACGCGGGCTCTGAATTGTTGATCGGTCATGATACTCGTTACACTCTTAAGACCTGACACAACCCTAGTTGAACACCATTAAGAACGCGATAAACGACAGAGTAAACGGCCTGCTTACCAATGTGTCGAGTTTTGTTTCTCGCATGGTTAACAACAACATCCGTTTACGAGTTCGATGCCGCTAAGAGCTTCTAGTGTCGAGATTTGTCCTCATTGGGGCGGGTTGAGAAGGATTGGTTGAGACCTCACAGATCCGAAGCGATCTGACCTCCTAGGCAAGCAAGCGCCGGGCCAGTTTCGCTGGTCCCACTCGGTCAAAAATAATGTCCGGTTGAAATTGACCAAGATCGTAAACAAGTTGCGACCAAACAGCTGGACAGGTAAGAAAAGCGGAACGCCTAACGAACGCGCCAAAGAAATATCGACAAAACACTGTAGAGATGTCCTTCAGCAGCAATGACGAACGCACCGACCGCAGACATGGCTACTCCACTACGGCACTCCGTCGCAGTCGGAACCACCCTTTTGGACGCCTTGGAACAGGTCCGGCAAGCGCTTGGCAGCTTGACACCGGGTGCCCGTGTTGTTGCCGCCATGTCAGGCGGCGTCGATAGCTCGGTGGTTGCCGCCCTGCTCAAGTATGCTGGTTATGATGTCATTGGCGTCACCATGCAGCTCTATGATCACGGGACCGCTGTGGGTAAATCCGGCAGTTGCTGTGCCGGCCAGGATATCCATGACGCGCGCCAGGTCGCGGCAAACCTCCAAATCCCCCACTATGTGCTCGACTACGAAAGCCGCTTTCGCGACCGGGTGATCTCGCCATTCATCAGCGCTTACCAGGCCGGTGAAACACCGATCCCTTGTGTTGCATGCAACAGTGATTTGAAGTTCGGCGAACTTTTGGACATGGCAACATCGCTGGGTGCCGAAGCACTAGCCACCGGGCACTATATACAGCGGTCCGAAGGTCCAGCCGGCCCGATGCTTCTGCGCGCGCGCGATGCCGCCCGCGACCAGAGCTACTTCTTGTTCGCAACCACGCCAGCACAGCTGACGCGTCTGGTCTTCCCGCTTGGTGCGTTTCTTAAGCCAGAAGTACGGTCGCTTGCCGAGGCGCTCGGCGTGCCCGTTGCCGGCAAAGCGGACAGCCAGGACATCTGCTTTGTCCCCAAAGGCAATTATGCCGATACCATCGAGCGGCTCCGTCCAGGTGCCGGCGAACCGGGCGAGATCGTCCACGTGGATGGCCGGGTCCTTGGCAACCATGACGGCATCATCCACTTCACTGTTGGGCAACGCAAAGGCCTCGGTATCGCGTCGAGCGAGCCGCTATTCGTCGTCCGGCTGGATGCAGTGCGCCACCGCGTGATTGTCGGCCCACGCGCGCGGCTGGGTATCGATCAGATCACGCTCCGCGCCGTCAACTGGCTCGGCGATCAGCCGCTGCCGCGCGCAGCCGCTGAGGCGCGTCCCATCTGGGTGCGGTTGCGGTCCAGCCAAGGGTTGCAGCAGGCGACCCTTTGGTCAGACGAGCAAACAGCCCCAAACCAGGGCACCGTCGTGCTCGCCCAGCCAGAGCACGGGATCTCCGCTGGCCAAGCCTGTGTTTTTTACGCAAGCGACGCCGCCGAAGCACGCATCTTGGGAGGCGGCTGGATCGTATCTGCCGAGCTTCAAGAAGACACCAGGAGCGCCCAACGAACATAATTGAGCCATGCGAAAAGGCGACGCCTGCCCCCAACCGGCGCGCACGTTAAGCCTTCGTTCACGTGGCATGCCCTAGCGAGAGGCGATTTTGCCGCAACCTGAGCGTGATCTGGATGTGGGACGCAGTGCAGCAACCAATTGTATGAGTGAAACTGGAATTTGGGTTAACGTCCCCGCGACACGCCGCGAAGTTCCAATGCAGATAGACGACCAGTTCATGAAACGAGGCTCCGCGAAACTGCTTCGCGCCCCGGCCAAAGCCTAACAACCGCAATCTCCAACAACCGTAATCGTGCACACAAGCAATCGTAGTGCGAGAGGGAGAGTAAAGCCGATGGGATCGATGCAGCGTTCGCCGGAGCCAAAAATGTCCCGCCCTCAACGGGGCGGTGCAAGCGCTGCCGCACAAATCGACGAGGAGGCCGTCAAGATTGCCTATCGCCGCTGGGCTCCCGTCTATGATCACACGTTCGGCCGAGTGTCGGCCGAGGGCCGCAAGCACGCGGTTGAAGTCCTCAATCAAAGCACCGGACGCATTCTTGAGGTTGGCGTTGGTTCTGGGCTTTCCCTGCCCCAGTACAAGTCATCGCTCGATATCGTCGGGATCGACCTGTCGCCGGAAATGCTCGACAAGGCCCGTGAGCGCGTCGCCGAGGAAGCCCTCGAAAACGTCACTGGCTTGCATGAGATGGATGCCAGCAACCTCAAGTTTGCCGACAACAGCTTCGACACGGTCGTGGCAATGTTTGTGATGACCGTCGTACCTGAGCCCGAGAAGGTGATGCGCGAGCTGGCGCGCACCTGCAAGCCGGGCGGCGAAGTCATGTTGGTCAATCACTTTTCAACCGATGACGGTGTGCGCGGCTGGGTCGAACGCCGCATGGCACCATTCGGTGACAAACTCGGCTGGCATCCGGTGTTCGACGTCGACCGCGTAATGGTGTGCCCAGAGCTTCAGCTCTTCGAACGCCGCTCGTTGCGCCCCTGGGGTATTTTTACAATGATGCGCTTCCGCAAGGCTGCAGGCCCAAGCCTGAGCTGACAAGAGCCATGATGGCCGGCAAAAGACCTGGCCACCAGTCGCGGGTAACTGGTCGCGGTATTGCCATCGAAAGCACCTAAGTCTTGCGCCAGTTCGCATCCGCGTCCATCCACAACGCTCGCCCCACAACGCTCGCCCTGGAGCCACCCCTTTGAAAACCTTTGCCCTGACCGCCGCGCTGGTTGCTGCGGTTCCCTTCGTCGCCCAGGCCCAGACCGCCGCACCGAAGGCTGATCCAGCCAACACTCTGGTGATCGAACTCAAGACAGGTAAAGTCTTGATCGGTCTGCGCCCGGACCTCGCGCCCAAGCACGTCGACCGGATCAAAGCGCTTTCCAAAGAGGGCTTCTATAACAACATCAAATTCCATCGCGTGATCACCGGCTTCATGGCGCAAACCGGCGACCCCAAGGGCACCGGTCAAGGTGGCTCGAAGCTCGCAGACCTGCCGGCAGAATTCACGCCAGAGCCTTTCGTCCGCGGCACCATCGGCGCGGCGCGCACGCAGAACCCGAATTCGGCCAACAGTCAGTTCTTCATCTGCTTCACCGATCAGGGCTGCAAAGGTCTCACCGGCCAGTACACTGTCTGGGGCAAAGTGATCGAGGGGATGGAACACGTCGATCAGATCGCCCGTGGCGAGCCACCCGCGACGCCAGACGTCATGCAGAAGGTCTACATCCAGGCCGACAAGAAGTAAGCGCACCGCTGACGCGCCCAGACCACAAAGGCCCGCCTCGACCAGAGGCGGGCCTTTTGCGTGGGGCAGGCCGCACGCACTTGTAGCGGCTCCCACACCGCGCCATATTCGCCAGCGTACTTGTCGCCATACTTTGCAATCGTTGATCAGGGTGCCACGCCATGACGGCTGCAGAAACCCAGAAACTGAAGGTGTTCATTTCATATTCGCGCGACGATCTCGCGTTCGCTGATCAACTGTGCGCGGCACTGACCGCGATGGACTTTGTGCCGACGCTCGACCGCATCGGCATCTCCGGAGCCGCAGACTGGCGCGAAACGCTCAAGAGTATGATCCTCAAGTCGGACACCGTCGTGTTCGTTCTATCGCCATCGTCGGCGCGGTCGGAGATGTGCGCGGAGGAAGTGGCGATCGCAGACACGCTAGCCAAGCGCATTATTCCCGTCGTTTGCCAGCCATTGCTCCAAGCACCGGTACCCAAGCGGCTGCAAGACCTGAACTACATCTTTTTCTATCCAGAACCGAAATCGCCAGGCTCCGGGTTTGGCGCCGGACTAGGCGCACTGAAAGAGGCGCTGGAGACCGACATGGGCTGGATGCGCGAGCACACGCGTTACACAGACCGCGCGACAGAATGGGAAGTTGGCGGACGCGTGCCGGAGCGACTACTGCTGGGCTCCGACATTGCCAAGGCGCGGCAGTGGACAGCCTCAAAACCCACGTACGCTCCGGATCCCACAACGCTACAGGTTGCCTATATCAACGCGAGCCTGGTCGCAGAAACCGAGCGCGTTGCAGCACAGTCAGCGCGCGATGCCATGACGCGGGATGGTGAAATCAAGCGCATCAGGGCCGAGCAGGAAGCCGATCGCTTGCGCCTCGACACGGCAAAGATTGCAGCCGAGCGTGCGGCGGCGCAAGCCGAAAGCCGGCAGCGGCGATCACAGCTGCTGATTTCACTGCCGGCGGTGGTGCTCGCACTTGGCGGCGCAGCAGGTTTCTACATTCAAAAGCAGCAGGCACAACTCTCCGCCCAGATTTTAGAGATCGAAAAAAGCAAGACCGAGAAAGAGGCCGCTGAATCGGCCTTGCTGCGGCTGCAGGTAAGCCAGCAGAAGTCCCTCAATTCTGTCCAGCAGTCGGTGCGGGTCTCCGGCCCCACCGGCAAGACAGAAGCGATCACCATGGCGGAGCCACCGGCATCCGCACCACCACCTGTCGTCGCTTCGGCGCCTTCGCCAACGCCAGCCCAGCCTCCAGGTCTACCGAGGGACAGTACTATAACGGGTGGCAGCAGCAGCGGCGGCAGTACCAGCAGCAGAGCCATCTTTTACGGTGGCAGCGCCAGGATTTCGGACGATGCCGCAGACCTGATGGCGGCCTTCGAGATCGGCGACAAGCTGACCTACGAACGTCGCTACGGCCGTCCGACGTGGCCAGGCGCGCAGAGCGGCGTGGTCATCGGGATCGGCTATGATCTTGGCTACGCAACGCCGGAGGCGTTCGCCCGCAACTGGGAGCACCGACTGAAACCCGCTGACTTCGCCGCGCTGAAGGCAGCCGTCGGAACGAAAGGTCCAGCAGCGAAAGACCTGCTCAACACGCTATCCGACGTGTCCGTTCCATATGACGTCGCGAGAGATCAGTTCCAGACTCAGTCGTTGCCTCAGTACACGGCACAAACACTGGCGGCGTTTCCCCATGCAAGCGAACTGCCGGCCGATTCGCTCGGTGCTTTGGTATCGCTGATCTACAACCGCGGCAGCAGTTTTGTCGGCGACGCCCGCACCGAAATGCGCACCATCCGCGAGCTCATGGACAAGCGCGAATTTGCTGGCGTGCCGGCGCAATTGCGCGCCATGAAACGGCTGTGGCCCACCATCGATGGTTTGCAGCGCCGCCGCGACGCAGAGGCTGTTCTGTTTGAAAAAGGGCTCGCCGAGCAGACGCTGCAGCAGAAACAGACCAAATCGAAATCGTGACACGTGCCGTTAAGCCGGCTCCGCTTTTGCCGTGCGCGGTCCCAACTGCACCAACACAACGGCAGCCATGATCAGCGCTGCACCAATCCACGCGACGGGCGTCAACCGCTCACCGAGCAAAATCGCCCCCGCCAACGCCGCGAACAGACTTTCGGTGCTCACAATAACGGCCGCTTCAGACGCCGGCGCATACTTGAGCGCCAAGGTCAGAATCGTAAATGTCAGCGCACTCGACAGCAGGCCGACATAGAGGATCTCGCCAGCCGCAGATGTTAGCGCGTCCAATGTCACGGTCTCTGTCAGAGCTGCGCCAACGCTGGCCAGGGCGGCCACCACGACGAACTGCAGGCAGGTGAACAGGATCGGCCGGTCGAAGGTGGAGCCGCGCTCGCTCAAGAGCACATGGCCGGCCCAAAACACCGCGCAAGCCGCGATCAGCCAATCCCCGTGGGAAAGGGCTGCAAACGTACCACCACCCAGCAGCCAGGTCCCAACCGCCGACAGCGCCACCGCCGGCAGCAGGACCGGACCCGGCCGGATGCCGCGCAAGGCCCACGCCAACGGGGGCGTCAAAACGACATAAAGCGCCGTGAGAAACCCACCGTTGGTCGCTGTTGCGGTCTTCAGGCCATACTGCTGAAGGGCACCCGCGATGAAGAACGCCAAGCCAGCAACCGCGGCAATGGGAACAATGCCGCTGATCGGCCGGGGAATGGCCGCGCGGCGGTGCTCAAACAGCGCCAGTGGTGCCAGCACAACCGCCGCCAACAATGCGCGTGCTGCCAAAAACGCGCAGGGCCCTAACACCTCCATCGCGGTTTTCTGGAACACGAAGGCCAGCCCCCAGATGGCGGCGGCAAACAGCAGCAGTAGATCAGCACGCAGGCGGGTCATGTCGTCCGGTTCAGTTAAGGAATCTTGCCAGCCGGCGATATGGCGGCCCACCAAGATTCGTGCTTGTGTTGCGCCTCTTAGCACGGCTGGAAAAGATTGACGGTGTGCCCGGCCACAGTCGCTACACGGGGCCTACAGCACCACAGACGAACGCACCATATAACCATATAAGAAGACTGAAGCCGCGAGGATTGCAGGGTTGAAGCCTGGACCCACAGGGATGATGACAAGCGAGGCGGCAGGTTGGCGCACGCCAGGGTCCGCTATGTCCGGTTTTGGGCCACAACCCAATCAGCCATTATTTGATACCGAACTCGGACAAATCTTCCTGCGCATGCGCAACCTGCTCGGCATTAGCCTATGGGACATGGCGCGGCTGGTCGGTGCCGAGCCAACCGTGATCGCCGATCTCGAAGCGGGCTCGTTGAGCGCGCTGCCCCCATGGCCAGAACTCACGCGGTTGGTGGAAGCTTACGCTGGCCAGACCGGGATCAATCCGCAGCCAATCTTTGCGCGCCTTTTGCAGTCACAAGGCCCGCCGCCTGGAACAGCCGCACAACCCGCACTCGCGCCACGGACAATCACCATCCAGCCTGCCCCGCACAGCCATGCCATGACCAACCAAGGCAGATCCCTTCACTTAGCACCAATTCCCGACGCGGCCTTTATGCCTGTATCGGAGGCAACGCGCACCGTCGTATCCGCAGTGC
Source organism: Hyphomicrobiaceae bacterium (assembly GCA_031379035.1). Taxonomy (GTDB): domain Bacteria; phylum Pseudomonadota; class Alphaproteobacteria; order Rhizobiales; family Hyphomicrobiaceae; genus JABFRJ01. The sequence continues at coordinate 13,904 of JANNEU010000450.1, forward strand.
CAACAGCGGCGCGGCGGACGATGCCTGGCACCCGCCAAATCACCCAGTCACCGGCGTTCGCCACCGCCGCCGAGATTGTTGTGCCCCGGCGAGGCCCGCGTAACCGCATCAGCAGGGGCGCACACTCAACGTGGCGAGGCATCCAACGCATCATGCGGCGGCGGTTCCTCGGCCTCATCTGCTTGGTCGCCTTGCCCGCACTCTTGATGCTCACAGCACGACTGTTTCCCACCGCGCTTTATGGACTGGTAAGCCCACTGCCCTCCGTGCTTGCGACACCACTGAAGCTGGGAACCGATCACCTCGTCGCCGCTTTCTCGCCCGAGCACGACGGCCTGACCTGGATCGACATTGGTGATCCAAGGCTCCGCAAGTCCGATCGCCTTCCAGAGCGCGCCCGTTAGCGGGCTGGATCGTCAACACCGGCGTCAGCCAGCTGCCGCTCGCTATCAATCTCCTTGCTCGAGCCATCACCCATGTCCGCCGTCCCCTCAGCCAAACTCGATCGCCTCGTCGAGCGCTGGCAATCCATTCAAGCCGAGCTCAATTCCGGCGTCGAACAGACTCGCTTTGTGGCGCTCTCGAAGGAATTTGCAGAACTCAATCCCGTCGTCGAAACGATCACCCGGCTGCGACGCACCGAGACCGAACTCGGCGAAGCACGCGCCATCGCGCACGGCAAAGATGCCGAGCTGGCAGAACTCGCCGCCAGCGAAGTCGGTGATCTGGAATCACGGCACACAGACCTTGAACAGCAATTGCAGGTCCATTTGCTGCCGAGAGATGCCGCCGACGAAAAGAGCGCCATCATCGAAGTGCGGGCCGGTACCGGTGGCGACGAAGCCGCACTCTTTGCCGCCGATCTATTCCGCATGTACGTGCGCTACGCCGATTTGCAGGGTTGGAAAACCGAGATTATCAGCGAAAGCGAAAACGCACTGGGCGGTTACAAGGAGGTCGTCGCTTCGATCACTGGGAAAGGCGTCTTTGCCAAGCTCAAATTCGAGTCCGGTGTGCACCGCGTGCAACGCGTGCCAGCAACGGAAGCCTCGGGACGCATCCACACCTCGGCCGCAACCGTCGCGGTCCTCCCTGAAGCCGAAGAGGTCGATCTCGTCATCCGCCCCGAAGATCTGCGCATCGATACCATGCGCGCGGGCGGCGCTGGCGGTCAGCACGTCAACAAGACCGAGTCCGCCGTGCGCATCGTCCACATCCCCACCGGGCTGATGGTCGTATCAATGGAGAAGTCCCAACACCAGAACCGGCGGCTCGCCATGCAAGTGCTGCGGTCACGCCTCTACGAACTGGAGCGCCAGCGGGTGGCGGACACACGCGCCGCCCAGCGCAAAGATCAGGTCGGCTCAGGCGACCGCTCCCAACGCATCCGCACCTACAGTTTCCCGCAAGGCCGCGTCACCGACCACCGGATCAATCTAACCCTGCACAAGCTGCCGCAGATTATCGAAGGCACCGGACTAGCGGAACTTCTGGAAGCTCTCAGCGCCAACCACCAGGCGACACTGCTGGCTGAAGTCGACAATCATGGATGACGTAACAACCCTCGCGTCGAATTTGAACGGCCTCACCTGGCGCGAGGCATTGGCATCAGCAGTGCACATCTTACGGTCAACGGAGGGCGACGATGCCCCCGTCGACGCCCGGCGGCTCCTCGCTCACGCGCTCGATGCAGCATGGCTCGATCTCGTCAAAGATCCAGCCCGCGTCCTAACACCCGCTCAGGCAACCATCCTGGCGGCGATGCTGGCCCGGCGCCTCATCGGCGAACCCGTGTCCCGCATCATTGGCCAGCGCGGCTTTTACGGACGTGACTTCCTCGTTACACCAGCCACACTCGATCCGCGCGCCGACAGCGAAACGCTGATCGATGCAGCCCTTGCCCGCATCAAACCGATCTGGGGCACCGGCGCAGGGTTGAATATCCTCGATATTGGAACCGGCAGCGGCTGTCTGTTGATCACGCTGTTGGCAGAATTACCGCGGGCGCGCGGCATCGGCATTGATCCGTCCGCTGCAGCACTGCGGGTGGCCCGCGCCAATGCATGCCAGCTCGGAGTGGGGGATCGCGCCCGCTGGATCGAAGGCCGTTTCGAGACAGTGGCCCGCACCATCGGCCAACGCTTTCCGCTGATTATCTCAAATCCCCCCTACATCCCGACCCCCGAACTCGCCCATCTTCACCGCGACGTGCGTGATTTCGACCCCCACCTGGCACTTGATGGTGGCCCCGATGGCCTCGACATATACCGCAGCTTGGCGCTGCATCTCGCCGATGTGGCCGAACGCGGCTGGCTCCTGCTCGAAGTCGGCGACGGGCAAGCTATTGATGTCATTCAACTTATGAACGCTTCACCAGTTTCCGCTAGGATCGGTCAGCAGCACGTCCTGCCTGATATGGCGGGAAAGCAACGTTGCGTAGTTTTTGAGATACACGAATGATCGGCCTTGAAATGAACACTTGGAATCCGGAACATTTCCAGCTAGTGTTTCAACAAATGAACGTTTGGTTCTATATCTGAGGCTTGAACTTCGCCTCGCGACGCGTACATCTTTTGATACGGCGCGTAGCTCACGATATAACCGGTTTGGCACGATCTGCCGCCGCGACCGAAGCGTCTCTCGATCAAACGCCGCCCACATGAGCCGCCTCTAGTAACCGGCCCTGCGGATATCCTGCATGCCAGACAAAGGCCCGCAAACGATACGTACACCGACCACAAGCGTCCTCCGTCGTCACTGCGCGTTGCTCGCTGCAGACGGCGTGAGCGCCTAATGCGGGTCGTGCATAAGACAGGGATGCGCGAGACAGGGATGCGCGAGACAGAAATGCGCCAGATAAAGATGCACGAGTTAAATATTTGACGGGCCAACAGCCTGCGGATGCCTGAAACGCGGGCAGCGCATAGATGCCGCTCCAATCCGGGGCGCAGACGGGGACAGCAGTGCAAGCTGCGCAACACTTTCAGAATTATCGCGATCGGTCCTCTAGCCGACGGGTCAACCAGCACGTCGACATCATCAGACAACAGTATTGAAACCTTTGAGACTTTTAAGCGCTATGGGAGCTTACACGCCAGTGAGGCCAAGTCAGCATCAGCAGAACCGCCGTGGACGCGGTCGCAACAATAACAACGGCGGTGGCAACACCCACAGCGGCAGCAATCAGGTCCGCAAGGGTCAGAACCCGCTGTCGCGCAGTTTTGAATCGAACGGGCCCGACGTAAAAGTGCGCGGCACCCCGGCCCACATTGCCGAAAAGTATTTGCAACTGGCCCGCGACGCCCAATCGGCTGGCGACAGAGTGTTGGGAGAAAACTACCTCCAGCACGCCGAACACTACAACCGCATCATCATGGCCTATCGCGAGCAGTTCCAAACGCCCGGCGAACCGCAGGCTCAGCCACGCCGCATGGGCAGCGATGGGCTCGAGATCGAGGACGCTGGCGACGATGAGTTCGGCGAGACCGGCCAGGATGATTTCGGCGGTGGCCCCCAGCCAGGCGCAGCGCCGGCAGCGAGTGCTCAAACCGGCAACGAAGCGGGTGTGAACGGCAACTATCAACAGCCGCGTCCGCCTCACCAAAATCAAAATAGACCTGATAACCGATACGACCGCCCGCAGGGCGGCCAGCAGACCAACCAGCAGGGTAACCAGCAAGACCGCCAAGGCGATCAACAACGCGGCGACCGCCCGTTCCGCCGCGACGGCCAGCAGCAGAATCGTTTCCGTGATCGCAATGATCGCAACGACCGCAATTTCCGCCCCAACAACGGCGGCAACAATCAGGGTGATCGGGGAGATCGCCCCTATGAGCAACGCTATGACCGTGGCGACCGGCCACAGCAGAACCGCCCAGATCAACGTCCAGATCAGCGTCCAGATCAACGTCCAGATCAACGTCAGGAGTTCCGTCAAGATCGCGGCCCACCGCAGGATCGCGGCCCACGTCCGGAACGTTTCGAGCGCCCAGACCGGACAGATCGGCAAGAACGTCCAGAACGTCCAGAACGTACTGATAACCCGGAGCGCATCCAGGATCGCCCGCAACAGCAGCCGGATGCACCCCGCGCGTCCGTCGCATCAGAGCCCGTTGGCTTCGTGCCATCACCGCTGAACGTGCCGCCGCCGGCAGCCGTAGCATCAATTCCAGCACCGGCCCCTGTGGCCGCACCGGCACCTGCACCGCGTCGCCGCGAACGTCTGGCCGATCAGCCGTCCGAACAACCGGAGTTTCTGAAGCGGCCTGTGCGACGCACACGCGCTGCAGCGGCTCCAGCGGCTGAAGGTGCCGACGCACCGAAGGCCGCCGCCCCCGCTAGCAAGCCCGGCAACGACGATCCATCATCGACGTCCTAACACCGTCCACGATCAGCGTAGCCCCTTCGGCAACGCTGATCGTGCCGCCGGGAACGCGCGGCCCCCAAAGTGCCCCTCCTCAAAGTGATCGCCAGAGTTTCTCAGACTGTCCCCATATGGCGACCATTGGATGAGTGAGCGGGCATGGCAGCAGCGTTCAACACCCACCCGACCAGCACGCGCCGCGACAACGTCCAGTTTCTCATGCTCAATATTGGGCACTTCCTCGACCATCTCTTCACGCTGATCATCGCGACGGTTGCCGTCACTGCGCTGAAAGTGGAGTGGGGCTTCAGCTACGATCAAATTCTGACCTACGCAGCCCCCGGCTTTTTTGCCTTCGGTGTCTTTGCGCTTCCGGCCGGCTGGCTCGCTGACCGCTGGAGCCGCGAAGGCATGATCGCTGTCTTCTTCGTTGGCATTGGCCTTGCCTCGATCCTGACATCCATGGCGCGCTCGCCATTCGAGATCGGCCTGGCGTTGTTCGTCCTCGGCATCTTTGCCGCCATCTATCATCCCGTTGGTCTCGCCATCGTCACCGAGCGTTGGAAGAACACCGGAATGCGGCTCGCCGTGAACGGCGTCTGGGGCAATCTCGGCGTCGGCAGCGCGGCGCTCATCACCGGCTACTTCATCGACAATGGCGGCTGGCGATGGGCATTCGTTGCGCCGGGCCTCGTCTCGATTGGCATTGGGCTTCTCTACACCGCTCTGTTTTGGCCTGAAATCAGCAGCCCTGCGTCGGCGCATGGCCGCACGACAGCCCCACCAACCTCGCTTGCACCCGACACCAAAGCGCTCATCTGGCGCATCTCCATCATCGTCTTCATAACGACCGCCGTCTCAAGCGTTATCTTTCAATCGACAACATTCGCCCTGCCCAAGGTATTCGACGAACGCCTGCAGGGGCTCGCCTCATCCGCAACCGGTCTTGGACAACTCGCCTTCCTCGTGTTCGCAGTCGCATCAATCGGCCAACTTGTCGTTGGCTTCTTTCTCGACCGGGTCGGCCCACGGATCGTCTTCATGGCCGCGTCTGCACTGCAGTTGATATTCTTCGCGCTGATGCCGGGCTTGACCGATGGCCCCGCCCTCGTCTGCGCGCTGGCATTCATGCTCGCCGCCTTCGGCCAGATCCCCATCAACGACTACATGATCGGCCGCATGGCGCAGGGCGAATTCCGGGCGCGTGTCTATGGCGTCCGCTATGTCATCAGCTTCACGGCGTTAGCCGCAGCACTGCCGCTGATCAAGTACGTCTACGCGACGTGGGGTTTTGATATGCTGTTCCGTATCCTCGCCTTGGCTGCCGCGATCATCTTCGCCGTGGTCTCGCAGCTGCCGCACAAATTGCCGCAGCCAGTGCCGACGAAAGCCGCATGAACGCTGCTCAGCAACCGAAACGCGGCCCCAGAGTGCTCCGTCTGCAACGGAACTCTTTCGTCATCACTCAGTCTGCCATTCTCAACGCCGACAGTGGTATCGCCAAGGCCACCGGTCGTGCTAAGGCGATTTTGGAAACGACTGAGTCGCACGCGAGTGCTGCGCACCGGCGTTGTGGGGGAAGGCCTTGCAGAGATACCTAGCAACTGCCGTGGAATCTGTATCCACCGGCATGGACGAACCCAGCGATGCTGCCCGCGATGCAGACAGCACCGCCGCCGAACGCCGCAAGGATGAGGTCCGCCGCTGGGCCCGCCATTGTGCCAGATTCCGCGGTGCCAACCATCGGCAGGCCTTGCTCCAGATCGTCAACTCTGCGCTCCCGCTGCTGGCGCTCATCATACTCAGTTTCTGGTCACTGCAGTGGAGCTATTGGCTCCCGTTTTTAATTGCGATCCCCGCCGGCGGCTTACTGGTACGCCTCTTCATTATTCAGCACGACTGCGGTCACGGCTCGTTCTTCGGCTCATCACGTTACAATACCGCCGTTGGTCTCATCATGAGCATCTTCACGCTGGCACCTTACGGACTATGGCGCCGCGAGCATGCCATCCATCACAATGGCTCCGGCAATTTGGACCGTCGCGGTATTGGCGATATTGAAACGATGACGGTCGCCGAGTATCTCGCCGCGTCACCGTTCGAGCGCTTGCGCTATCGCCTATATCGTCATCCGCTGTTTTTATTTGGTCTGGGTGTTCCCGCTTACTTTCTCTTCATTCAGCGGCTGCCGTGGTTCCATGGTCTCAAAGCATCCGAGGCGTGGCGCAGCGTCATGGGCCTTAACATCGCAATGACCATTGTTTTCGGTTCACTCGGCCTCTTGCTCGGTTTCGGTCCCGTAGCCCTCGTCTTCTTGCCGATGCTGCACGTCGCATCAGCCCTCGGCGGCTGGCTATTCTTCGTCCAACATCAGTTTGAAGAAACGCAGTGGGACCATGCCGAGACATGGGATTTCCAGACGGCAGCCGTCCACGGCAGCTCCTACTACGTGCTGCCAAAGCCGCTGCAATGGGTCACCGGCAACATTGGCCTGCACCACATCCATCACCTTAACAGCATGGTGCCGAACTACCGCCTGCAGGAATGTCTGGATGCGTTGCCGGAGCTGTCACAGGTCAACCGGCTGACAGTGGTCGAGAGCCTCCGCTGCGTGCATCTCGCGTTGTGGGATGATGCCAAGCGCCGCCTCGTCAGCTACCGCGAAGCAACGCACGGTACGCCGGCGTCGGCCTGAACGCCCTCGTCTGTTCCAACAAAAAAATCCACCCGCAGGGCGACCGGAAACAAACGCAGCAGGCACGCCCTATCACATGCACAGATGTCATCCTCGGGCTTGCCTGCCCTCGGCGAAGGCCGAGGGTCCCGAGGACCCACGTCTCATTCAGTGACAGGCCGCGAATTGCGCGTGAGAAATGCGCGTCACATCCGTAAGGGTCTCGTTCGTTTCTATAGAAACACCCCCCTTTACCCTTAACAAATCTGGTTAACGCCCGCGGCCACCCGCGCGCGGCGGCCGGCTCGCGCGTACGCGTGTCGGCGCGCGCCAACACGAACGTGTCGGCGCGGGCAAAAAGCATGAAGCGCGATGGCGCCGCCGCGGGGCTTGCACCCGCTTCGCTTGTCAGGGCTTGCACCTGCTCGCTGGTCAGGGCTTGCACCTGCTCGCTCGTCGGCGCTTTCAACCGCTTCAGTTCGTGGCCGCCTTTCAGGCCCTTACCGCTTGTCACCGCGTCTGAGGTCGACCGGCGCATTGTTGCGGGCGGGTTCCACCG
>JANNEU010000021.1:0-10719 GCA_031379035.1 Hyphomicrobiaceae bacterium
GGAAGGCTGTGTCGCCGTTCTCGGCGCGCAGGCCGTAGTGGACCAGCATGGTGGCATCGCCACCATCGTCCAGGATCATGTTCGGCGTGCCGCCACCGTGCCAGTCGAACAGCTTGGCTGTGTAGTCCCAATACTCTTCCAGTGTCTCGCCCTTGACGGCGAAAACGGGGATGCCGGCCGCAGCAACGGCAGCGGCCGCGTGGTCCTGTGTGGAATAAATGTTGCATGACACCCAGCGGATGTCGGCGCCAAGCGCAGCGAGCGTCTCGATAAGAACCGCCGTTTGGATGGTCATATGAAGAGAGCCGGCAATGCGGGCGCCCTTGAGCGGCTTGGACGCGCCAAATTCGGCGCGGGTGGCCATCAGGCCGGGCATTTCGGTTTCGGCAATGGCCAATTCCTTGCGGCCAAAGGCTGCAAGGCCGATGTCTTTGACGATGTAGTCTTTAAAGGCGGTCATGAGTGCTCTCACGTCGAGGGTTTAACTAGCGATCAGGACAAATTCTGCGATCAGATGCAGCGCACAAACGGTGGGAAAAATTTTGCCGTAGGCGAAGCGCGCCGGCCAAACGTTTGGATGGTGGCGGCGTCACCAAAGCGCTGCGCCCTATAGCGCACCACGCGCCGCAAGGCAATAAAGACATAAAGAAGTCGTTATGTCCTTATTGAGGCATGCTGTCGCTGCCGCGTAACTAATTGAAAACAAACAATTTATAAGAACGCCGCCTATCCGTTCTTAGTTGCCGGGCCCGGCCAGGACGCCTCACAATTGCATCAAATACGACCAATTTATAATTACACCGCTATTAATTCTCATAATAAAATTAGAATAAAATTGAATACAATAAATGTTTTGATCTGTAAAATTCGAACTATTTATTTTATCGCATCGCAATTTGGCGAGATTAGTTTGGCGGTTGAACTAAATGATGCAGGAGGCATCTCGTGACCCGCGTAAACAAACCATCAAATAAGATGGTGACGCCAATCCTGGCGCCACCCACACTCGAACGCTGTGCAATGCCCAAGGCCGGCATTGCGCGCGCACTCACTAAAGGCAAACTCGCCGCGCGCTTCCATCAGGATGAACGCGGCTCGACAGCGATCATGTTCGCGCTGCTGATCACGCCTGTCATGTTCCTTACGGGCATGGCCGTCGACTTCAGCCGCATGGTCACCGTCAAGACCCGCATGCAGACTGCCATCGACGCTGCGTCGCTGGCCGGTGTGCGCGCTCAGCAAGCGTCCGGCGCTGGTGCAACAACCTACCAGACGACGGCGAGCACCTACTACGCGGCGATTACACAATCGTTGCCGTATGTGGTGACGACCAAGCTGAACACGCCAACGGTCGCCACCACGACGAACAAGTACAGCTGGACCGCTGAAACTTGGGTGCGCACGCCGTTCCTTTCGGTCGCACAGATGCTTGCCAACGGGCCGTCAGAAGCGGGTGCGCCGGCCTCATGTGCCGGAAGCAAGTGGAAGTGCCAGAAGGTAGTGACGGCCGCGTCGGTCCTGGCGACCTCGGGCGGCAACAACAACGGCTACTCCATCGAGACGTCGTTCATGCTCGACATCACGGGCTCGATGAGCGGGCAGAAGTTGACCGACCTCAAGACGGCGGCCAACAACGCGATCGACATTCTGGTGTGGAGTGATCAGTCCGTACAGACGTCGCGGGTGGCCATCTCGCCGTTCGCGGAAGATGTTCGGATGCCGACGGTTCTGGCCTACGAAACCGCAACCGGACGCACAGCTGTCAACGCGACCAAGCAGGTGTACGGCTATAACTTCGGTGCCAAGGCGAGCAACCTGTGTGTATCGGAACGCCAGGGCGCGGATCGATATCTCGACACCGCACCAAGTGCCAGCAGCCGGCCGGTGGCCGCCTGGGACTACATCGCCAACAACGGCGTATCATCGGCCAATTGTGGTGTGCCGCTGGCGAACGCGGTCCAACCGCTGACTTCTGACAAGATCGTGCTCCACAACCTCGTCAACGGCCTGCAAACGGCCGGCGCCACGGCCGGTCACATCGGAACCGCCTGGGCTTGGTACATGCTCTCGCCGAACTTCAATACGCTTTGGGCGACGGCAAACCAAGCGAAGCCGTATGACACCAACTACAACATCAACACCAAGGTGGGCGACCCAACCAAAGTGAAACTGAAGAAGATTGCCGTGCTGATGACCGACGGTGACTACAACACCGCCTACACCTCACAGGGCATCCTCACCAGTTACTTCGGCGAGTCGGCTGCCAACGATACCGCGACCAACCAGGCGAATGCCCTCTGCACCAACATGAAAGCAAAAGGCATCGAAGTGTATACGGTCGGGTTCCAAGTCAGTGCGGCAGCGCAGACCATGCTGACCAACTGTGCGACCGATGCGAGCCACTTCTACAACGCAACAACCGGTGACTCACTGAACATGGCCTTCAAGGACATTGCCTTGAAGATCTCACAGATCCGGATCTCTGGCTGATCCTGATTGAACTTGATGCCCTCCTGCATCGCATCCCGTGGTGGCCCACCGGCTTCCACGGGATGATGCTGTTTGGAGCATGCGTGAGATGGTACGGCGCTACTTGTCCTCGCCAAAGCCGTCTTTAACCAGCGCCACGAGAGCCTCAATCGCTTCAGGGGCTTCGGGACCTTCAGCCTCGATCCGAATTGTCGTGCCCATAAAGGCACCGAGCATCATCAAACCCATAATGGACGTACCACCCACCGTCTGCCCCTCCCGGGTAACGGTGATGTTCGCATTGAACGTCTCGGCGCATTTGACGAACTTCGCCGACGCCCGCGCATGCAGTCCTTTTCGATTGCAGATGAGCACCTCGGCGACCGGCCGCATTTCCTCCGCCACGCACGCGTCTCCGTTCTGAGCCGTCAGCTTTCCCCGGCCAGCACCTGGCTCGCTACACTGATGTATTTCCGGCCAGCCTCTTTGGCGGCCTGGACTGCCTGTTGCAGCTTCATGTCCTTGCGCGCGGTTGCCAGCTTGATCAGCATCGGCAAGTTGATACCGGCAATGACCTCTGCCCCCGTCTCATCCATCACATTGATGGCCAGATTGGACGGCGTACCACCGAACATATCGGTCATGACGATGACGCCCTTCTCGCTGTCGACCCGGCGGATGGCCGCGACCAGCTCGGCGCGGCGCGCTTCCATGTCGTCCTCGGGACCGATCGACAACGTCTCAAGCTTGTCCTGCCGGCCCACGACATGCTCCAGCGCGGCACGGAACTCACGCGCCAGCCCGCCATGCGTGACGATCACAACGCCGATCATAGATGCCTTTGTCGATGATAAGCTGCCGCGAGCAGTCCGCGGCAGATCGCGTTGACGTCATCCGCAGCTTCAGTGCTGCGGCGGCTCCGCAGACCCCCTGCAGTGCCACAACATGATGATCAGCGTTGATGGCCGGCGCAAGTCGTTTTGCGCCAGCCGTGCGCATTTGTGTTGTCGCGTGGGAGGTGAAACGCAGAAAAATACAGCGTTCACCGTCGCCCCGTCGCTTCAGAGTGTCTGTATCCGGAGTCTAGACCGCCAACGGCACGAAGGCGTAGCTGGCGCCGTCCTTCTTGATCTTACCGACGCCCGGCAGACCCCAATGATAGCCGTTGATCAACGCCTTATCGGCAATCGCCCGGTCAAACACCTTGCGGCGCGTCGCTTCAGCCATCTGCGCGTCAGCATCGAACACTGCATGCCAGCCCGGGTTGCGGACGAACAACGCCGGGATATTCGTGATGTCGGAGGTGACCAGCAGCTGGTTCTTGCCAGAGCTCACTAGATAGCCGGTGTGGCCCGGCGTGTGGCCATACATGGCGACGGCGCGGACGCCGGGGATGATCTCGGCCCCATCTTCGATCTGGCGCATGTTCTTCCACTTGGGGAACGTCGCCTGGATGCGGTTGGCATTGCCACGCGCCGCTTCCGGCAGTTTACCGATGGTCGCCGGGTCCATCCAGAACTTGTACTCAGCCGACGGCACCACGATATCCGCATCCGGAAACACGCGGCTGTTGGTCTCTTTGGAGATCATGCCGGAGATGTGGTCGGCGTGGAAATGCGTGATTGCGATATTGGTGATTTTCAGCGGATCGACGCCGGCCTTGTACATGTTCTTGGCCATCATCAGACCAGCCGTCGGTGCCAGCTGTCCACCGGTCGAGCTGTCGAACATGAGCGTCTTGCCCTTCGACTTGATGACGGTGACGGTGAAGGTGATCGGCACGTGCGCATCGGTGATGTTGGCTTTCTTGAGCGCGGCCTTCACATCGTCGAGCGAGGCGTTCTTCACGAACCCCGCGTCATGCGCGCGGTTCCAGACGCCATCATAGATCTGCGTGACTTCGATATCGCCGACCTTGAACTTGACGAAGCCCTTATCGAGCAGCGACGGTGCCTTTTGTTGCGCTTCGGCCGAGCCGATGAAGGCGATCTTTTTGTCGAGCCCGAAAATGGCACCGGCTGCTGCCGCCGACAGCACAAGCGTGCGGCGTGAAGGTTTGGTCATTGAGATATCCCCTGGAGTTAACTGACAGGCCTGCGAACAGCAGCGGCGCAACCACACCAGCGCGAACGCCTGCCTTGCTTTGCGGCGGAAGATTATGGTGAAGCCCGGGTGACTGAATAGCCTATTCTTGAGCGGCTGAGCGCGATCACGGCGAATTGATCATGGCTTGTCGGGCAGCCGCGCCACCGCGGTCCCGATCATGGCATCGCGGCTGACCAGTGTGGCCAGCGCCGCCTCATCAAGTTGGTCCGTGCCTTTGGGCCGGGCGGGCAACACGATGTAACGCAGATCAGCGGTTGAATCATGCACCCGCACTTCCTGCGATGTGGGGATCTTGACGCCGAACTCGGCCAACACCCCGCGCGGATCGATCACCGTACGCGACCGGTACGCCAGGTTTTTGTACCAGGCCGGTGGAATGCCCAGCAGCAGCTTCGGGTAACACGAACACAACGTACACACGATCACGTTATGGGTCTCGGCCGTATTCTCGACGACCTTGAACTCGGCGAGTTGCCCGATATCGATCTCCATCTCGGCGAGCGCCGCGCGGCAGTCGGCCAGCAACCGCACCTTGAAGGCCGGATCGACCCACGCGCGCGCCACCACCTTGGCACCCAGCGCTGGCGAGCGGCTCTCGATCAGGTCAATCTGGCCAGCGATCTCGGCGTCGGTCAGCACGTTTTTCTCGATGAGCAGCAGCCGCAGCGCTTCCTCCAGCACCTCATAGGCGCTCATCGGCCCCGCATCATGATCGCGCTGCGGTGGATGCGCATGGTCGTGGCCACCATGGCTGTGATCACCATGGCTGTGTTCGTGCCCGTGATTATGATCGTGATTATGATCGTGGCTCATGATGCTCTCACCTTCTTCACAGCAGACGCCGGTGCCGCATCTGGCACCAGCCAGTTCTCGCTGATATCGGCCTCCAGCTGATCGCGCGCCGGTCCCTTGTAGCCAGGCCACAGCGCCGTCTGCTTGAAGCGCACTTTGTACAGCGGCAGCGCCGGCAAACCAGGCCGGTGATAGGCCAGCCGCTCCGAGTCCTTAAACACGCCCAGCACCTCGCCGATCACCCCCGCTTGCCCGCGCAGATACCACGGCGCGCGGCAGTGGCCGTGTGCCACCCGATCATCAACGCGAACTTTGTCGCCGGGCTTGAACCGCATCTTCATGACCACGCCATTTTGTGGCTTGGCACTTTACGGCCGCTCGCGCGATGACGTTCCGCCACTTCCGCCATCTTCGCCTCCAACTCGGCTTTGCTCAGCACCTCCTGCTCGACCAACAGGTTGCGCATCGCCCGCACCCATTTCTCATAGTACTCGGTCTTATCGTAGGTCTGTTGGCCGTAGTCCTCGATGGTCCGGCGCATGGCGTCGACCTTCCACAGGCCCTTCTTGGCATAGAGCAGGATCATCATCGCATCGACGCGCCGTTCCCACAGCGCGAGGTCGTGCTCCGTCCGGTCAATCGCGCCAAAGTCCAGCCCGCCCACATCGTGCACCGCACGGCCGTCGGCGTCCGCTCTGAGTTTGGTTTTCCGCATGTCGGCCTCGCTCTTGATTTCGGCTATCTTGCCGCGATCCCGCCGTCTTGACCAGCGGGGCTTGCAACCAGCTTGCATCTGGGCGGTACGGGCGGCACAAGACGCCCATGTCGATCCTCACCCCATCCCCAGCAACACCACCCCTCGTCGGCGTCATTCTCGCTGGCGGGCTGTCGCGGCGCATGTTCGTCGCCACCAGTGCCGCTGGCGACAAGGGCCTATTGCCGCTCGGCGCAACCACCATGCTCGGCCACGTCATCGCGCGGCTGGCCCCGCAGGTCGGCCCCATGGTGCTCAATGCCAACGGCGATCCGGCGCGCTTCGCAGCATTCGGATTGCCAGTCGCCGCCGATCCGATTGACGGCTTCGTTGGTCCCCTGGCCGGCGTACTGGCGGGGCTCCGGTGGGCCATAAGCCACGCGCCAACCGCAACCCACATTGTCACCACCTCTGCCGACGCACCGTTCGTACCGCGCAACGTTGCAGCATGTCTCTACGCCGCCAGCCGCGTGGCACCCACTGGCATCCCCATCGCCCAAAGCAACGGCGACCTGCATCCCGTCATCGGCTGCTGGCCAGTGGCCCATGCCGACGATCTAGAAGCGGCCCTGCGCGACGGTGTGCGCAAAGTGCTGCGCTGGACGGACCGCCACGGCACCATTCCGGTCGACTTCCCGATGCTCACCATCGCCGGCGAAACGGTTGATCCCTTCTTCAATGCCAACACGCCGGAAGACTTGGCAACGGCCCGGCGTCTGCTGGTGGGCCTCACGCCATGACGATCACACACGCCCCCAATGGCACGCCCATCATCGGCATCGCCGGCTGGAAGAATTCCGGCAAAACCACACTGGCTGTTCGCCTGGTGGAGGAATTCACACGCCGTGGCCTCCGCGTCGCCACCGTCAAGCACGCGCACCATAGCTTCCAGATCGACACAGCCGAGACCGACAGCGCCCGGCACAGACGCGCAGGCGCAGCGCAGGTCGCTATCGTGTCTGAAAAACGCTGGGCTCTAGTCACAGAACTCGGCGAAGATCGCGAACCCGATTTTGTCGACGTGATCGCCATGCTCGCGCCGGCCGATCTTATTGTCGTGGAAGGCTACAAATCCGCGCCGATCCGCAAGATTGAAGCACGCCGCGCAGCGTCGGCCGATGCGACGTCGTTAGCGGCGAGCGATGCCAACGTCATCGCACTCGCCACCGATAATCCAGCACCCCATGCCGGCGGTGTGCCCGTGTTCCACCTTGATCACGTCGCCGCACTTGCTGATTTCATCGGCACGCAACTGGGCCTCAAGCCACGCTGATTACACCGTGCCGTCCACCACCACCTCGACCAATCGCGGCGCGCGCGCGCCAATCGCGGCTTGGAGCACATCCGAGAGACGCGCCGGGTCGGTGACACGCTCCGCCACCATGCCCAGGGATTGAGCGAGCGCGGTGAAATCAACCGCCGGCTCCTTGAAGTCCATGCCGACAAAGTCGCGGCTGCCATGGAAGGCGAGCAGGCGTTGCTTGATGATCCGATAGCCGCCGTTGTTGGCAATCACCACGGTCAACGGTAGCTTGTGGTGCGCAGCCGTCCACAAGGCTTGGATGGAGTACATCGCGCTGCCATCACCGGTGAAACACACCACAGGCGTCCCCGGGTTGGCAAAGCACGCGCCGACCGACGCCGGCAATGCCCAGCCGATGCCGCCCGATGCCAACGCATGATAGCCGTAGCGGTGCGTGTGTTCACGCAGCGCGCCGATGTATCGGCCGGTGGTCAGCGCTTCGTCGAACAGGATCGCATCGGCGGGCAACGCCTCAACCAATGTCATTGTTGCGAAGTCGGGATCAATCGGTGTTTTCCCGGCGGCTTTGCTGATGGCCGCTTTCAGCACTGTCCGTTTGACAGTCCATCCCCGCGTAGAAATTTCAGCAACGTTTGCTTTCGCGCCCGCAGTCAACGCGGCACCACCCACCTGCCGCAGGACCGGCGTCAATGCCACCAGCGTCTCACGGACGTCGGCCTTGATGGCCATCTCGACCGGAAAGTTCTTACCGATGTCGTTGTCCACGAGCCCGATCTGCACCATCGCCATGCCAGCCGGCATCGCTTCGACCGGCGCATACACCGACATGCGTACGGGGTCAGTGCCGAGAGCGATCACCAGGTCATAGTGTTCCAGGATCGCGCGTGTCTCACGCTGCGTGCGTGCCAGCGCGCCCATGTAACAGGGGTGCGCCGAGGGAAAGTGCGCGCCATAAGCAATGCTCTGCTGATAGACCGGCGCGCCGAGCGCCTCGGCAAACTCTGCTGCCGCCGCCAACGCGTCGGACTTGACGATCTCATCGCCCACCACAATCACCGGCCGTTGTGCGGCCAGCAACCGCGACGCCAGGCGCACCAGCGCCGCGTCTCCCGGCCGCACCGCCGCATCAATGCGCGTCGATTGCCCAAGATCGAGCCCCGCTTCCGCATTGAGGATGTCACCCGGCAGCGAGATAAAGACCGGCCCCATCGGCGGCGTCGTTGCGATCTTGGCGGCGCGACGCAGGATACGTGGCAGATCTTCAAGCCGCGTCACTTCGATAGCCCACTTCACCAGCGGCCGCGCCATGGCGACCAGATCGTCGTGCAGCAGCGGTTCCATCAACCCGTGGCCTTGCTCCTGCTGGCCAGCAGTGAGGATCAACGGCGTGCCGGTGAACTTCGCGTTGTACAGCGCGCCCATCACATTGCCGAGACCGGGCGCGACATGCACATTGACGGCAGCAAGTCTCCCAGAGCTGCGCGAATACCCGTCCGCCATCGCCACGACCAGGCTCTCCTGCATCGCCATGACGAAGCTGATCTCGGGCACGTCGCGCAGCGCGTGCATGATCGGCAGTTCAGTCGTGCCCGGATTGCCGAACAGATGCGTGATGCCTTCCGAGCGGAGCACCTCGAGAAAGGCGTTGCGGCCGGCGATGACATTGGTCTTGGATACCGTCATGGTCGTCCCTAGATGAGGCTGGCCGCCAGATTGATCGTCAGCGCCAGCACGGTTGTGTTGAAGAAGAACGACACGATGGCATGGAACGTCACCAGCCGCCGCAACGACTTTGATTTGATCGCCACGTCGGAGGTTTGCGACGTCGCACCGATGGAGGTTGCGAAGTAGAAGAAATCCCAGAAGTCTGGCACCGTATCACTGGGAAAAACCAAGCCTGCCGCAACCCCACCCGCATCCGTCGGCGCGTAGTATTCGTGCGCATAGTGCAGCGTGAACGCCACTTGCGTCACCGTCCACGAGACGAAGATGGTCGATGCCGCCAGCAACAGATAAGCGATCTTCCAGAGTTCCCTGGCCTGCTTAGCCTCGTTGATCAAACCGGCAATGGCGAGGAAGCTCGCCGCGATCGCGCATACGATCAGCACCAGCACCATCGTGCGTCCATCGTCCTGATGGGCAGCCCGCGATTTGATCGTCTCGACCCGGCTTGAGGCCATCAGCCGATACGTTGAGATGAGATAGGCCAGTCCGCCCAAGTTCCATCCCAGAACGGCGCGCATCGCGAGTGATAGAGACTGCGGCAGCAACACCATCGCGAGGACAACCGCCAGCGCACCCAGAAAAAGGCGTGGCCGCATCCGGATCGACCGCCACAAGGACGCAAAAGAGCGAGGACGTTGCTGCATGGGGCTGGCTCGATTAGGGTCTGTAGAACGGCGGCACTGGCGCGCGAAACCCCATCACGCCGTGGTGTGCCGCGCCGGCGTGTGCGCACTTTGGGAGAGACGCATGACATCTGGTAGCACGACACCCTGGTGGGCGGCGCTAACGCTTGTGCTGGCGGCTGGTCTCTCGCCATCCTTCGCGGCCGACACGCCATCCAAACCCGGTGCTGCTGCCCCCGACCTCACCGCCGTGCGCGCCAAAATCAAAGCCAAAGAATTCAAACCCGCCATCACCGACCTGACCGCGCTCCTCGACGGCGGCACCAACCATCCCGACGTCTATAACCTCTTGGGTTTCAGCTATCGCAAGAGCGGCGATCGCACCAACGGCGCGTTGTATTACCGTAAAGCCCTCGACCTCGACCCTTGGCACAAGGGCGCGCTGGAGTACCAGGGTGCCATGTTCGCTGAGAACGGCGACATCCCTAAAGCCAAAGCCAATCTCGCCAAACTTGTCCAGCTCTGCCCGTCCGGCTGCGAGGAACGCGAGGACCTGGAGAAAGACATCAAGGACGCACAGGTCAAAAAGCGAAAATGAACGCCCCGCTGCCGGCGGCAGGACCCGACGCTCGTCGCGCCGCCATTAACCGCGTCTGCAAGCCTCACGCTCAGCCGGAGCGAGATGTTACGCAAAATATGCGCTGTGAACGCCTTATGAACGTTCACCTGCGGTTCAATTTTTAAGCAGCTACCCCTCTCAACCCCCACGATCATGGCCGCCAGTGCCTCGTTTCTGACGGCTTTTTGATAGGCTCGCGCTTAACCAAATCTGCCCCAGCAGCATCAAATCGAGTAGGGGGATTCCTCGCGGTCTCCCCCTCTCACACCACCGGGCATACTCATCGTACACGGCGGTTTCCAGCAGGTTGTAACTTGGCGTGATGGGCCGAGAGAGCGACGAGCCCGATAGCCTCGAACCATGCGGT
>JANNEU010000041.1:0-3752 GCA_031379035.1 Hyphomicrobiaceae bacterium
CCGCGCCCGCCTTCGAAAGCGGCATGGCCGAACTGGTCATAAGCACCACGCTTTTGCGGGTCGCGCAGCACTTCGTAGGCCTCGGCGGCTTCCTTGAACTTGGCCTCTGCTGACTTGTCATCCGGGTTCTTATCTGGATGATGCTCTTTGGCGAGCTTGCGGAACGCCGACTTAAGATCAGCCTCATTCGCCGTCCGAGCAACGCCCAGCACTTCGTAATAATCGCGCTTGTTGGCCATGGTATTTACAGGCCTTTCACTTGTTTGGCTTGAAGCCGCACGGGGCTCCCAGGTGCGCCAGCATCGGCTGCACAGTCCGCAACAAAACTCGCATATTCTCTCTGCAAACGAAGGCTATCGGCACGCATCCAGGGTTGGTAGCGGCCCGCGCCGTCGAGCTTGTTGATCGCAAATCCGACAATGACGCGCAAATTCGCCAGCGCGACATCGCAGCCACAAGCGTCCTGGCCAGACTTGCGTTCGGCCTCGGTCACCGACGCTTGCGCGCCAAGTTCGGCATACAAAGCAATAAATGCAGCGAGCGACTTCGCGCCAAACGCATCAGCGCTGCGCTGATCGAAGGCCACTGTCAGCGGCAGCAAGCGAATGGAACGCTGCGGCACTGTTTCGGCCGATGCCACAGACGCAACCATCACCAAACCAGCAACGACGGAAGCGGTCGCTCGTGACGACCGCTGCCAACATACCAGTCCTGATCGGAAGCTTAGCAAGGCATGCCCTCAGCCGTGCTTCTTCTTGTCGTCCTTCACATCTTCGTACTCAGCATCGACGACATTGTCGGCACCTTTGCCGCCCTTGGCGTCGGTTTTGCCGCCAGCGTCTGGCTCATCAGCACCGGGCTGATTGGCATACATTGCCTCGCCAATCTTCATCGATGCCTGCGCCAGCGTATTCGTCTTTTCCTTGATGGCCTCGACGTCCTCACCAGCGGTGGCTTCGCGCAGCGCCTTGATTGCCACTTCAATGGCCGTCTTATCGGCAGGCGCAACCTTGTCGCCCAAATCCTTGATGGACTTCTCGGTCGAATGCATGAAGGCCTCAGCCTGGTTGCGGCTTTCCACCAGATCCTTCTTCTTCTTGTCTTCGTCCTTGAAGCGCTCCGCCTCTTCCGTCATCCGCTTGACGTCGGCGTCAGTCAGACCACCAGAGGCCTGAATGCGGATCGATTGCTCTTTGTTAGTGGCTTTATCTTTGGCACCAACATTGACGATACCGTTCGCGTCGATATCGAACGTAACCTCGATCTGCGGAATGCCGCGCGGTGCCGGCGGGATGCCTTCCAGATTGAACTGGCCCAGCATCTTGTTGTCCTGTGCCATTTCGCGCTCGCCTTGGAAGACGCGGATGGTGACAGCGTTTTGGCCATCTTCAGCGGTCGAGAACGTCTGGTTCTTCTTGGTTGGGATGGTCGTGTTGCGATCAATCAAACGTGTGAATACGCCACCAAGCGTTTCAATGCCGAGCGAAAGCGGCGTCACATCCAGCAACAGCACGTCCTTGACGTCGCCCTTGAGCACGCCCGCCTGGATCGCAGCACCGATGGCGACGACTTCATCCGGATTGACGCCCTGATGCGGTTCCTTGCCGAACAGTTCGCGGACAAGCTTCTGCACTTTTGGCATGCGGGTCATGCCACCGACGAGCACGACTTCGTCGATCTCAGCGGCTTTCAGATTAGCGTCTTTCAGCGCAAGCTGGCACGGACCTTTGGTCCGCTCGATGAGATCGTCCACCAGGCTTTCAAGCTTCGCGCGCGTCAGCTTCATCGTAAGATGCAGCGGCGATTGCGTCTTGGCGCTCATAGAAATGAACGGCAAGTTGATTTCGGTCTGCTGCGCCGACGAGAGCTCGATCTTGGCTTTTTCAGCAGCCTCCTTGAGGCGCTGGAGCGCAAGTTTGTCGCCCTTCAGATCGACGCCGTTCTCCTTCTTGAATTCGGTCGCCAGATACTCGACGAGGCGCATGTCGAAGTCTTCACCACCGAGGAACGTATCGCCGTTGGTCGATTTGACCTCGAAGACGCCATCACCGATCTCAAGAATCGACACGTCGAACGTGCCGCCGCCGAGGTCGTAGACGGCAATGGTCTTAGCGCTGCCCTTCTTATCCAGGCCGTAAGCGAGCGCCGCAGCGGTCGGCTCGTTGATGATGCGCAGCACTTCAAGGCCGGCAATCCGGCCCGCGTCTTTCGTGGCCTGACGTTGGGCGTCGTTGAAATAAGCCGGCACCGTGATGACCGCCTGCGTGACGGGTTCACCCAGTTTGGCCTCGGCGGTTTCCTTCATCTTTTGCAGGATAGCGGCTGAGATTTCCGCCGGCGAATACTGCTTGCCCTGAGCTTCAACCCAGGCGTCGCCGTTCGGGCCTTTGACGATGGTGTACGGGACCAGCTTTTTGTCTTTTTCCACCATCGGATCGTCATAGCGGCGGCCAATCAAGCGCTTGATTGCAAACAGCGTATTGGTCGGGTTGGTCACGCCCTGACGCTTGGCGGGCAAGCCCATCAGGCGCTCGCCATCCGTGAATGCGACGATCGATGGGGTGGTATTGGCCCCTTCAGCGTTTTCCAACACCTTGGGCTTAGCACCGTCCATCACGGCAACGCAGCTGTTGGTGGTCCCGAGATCGATCCCGATTACTTTAGCCATGGTTCATGTCCTTCCGTCAGTGGCCGACCGCCGGGACCCGTTCATGCACGCAGCGCACACACTGGGCATGTTAGCCGGCATCCAAAGTCTTAACTCCCTGACACCCGCAGAATACGCGGGCTCGGGCAGCAGTCGCCGTCGCTTCAACTCTTGGGGGGATATAGGGGGGCGACACCGGCTCGGCAATGGCCGTGCGCACCTCGGTGTGGCAGAAATTCGCGGAGCTGACAGCCTTTTGAGGCGCGACACGTTGCCAAGCCCGGGCCAAGCTCTGGCCAAACTCCGGCCAAGCTCAAGCCGGCCATGGACCTCTGCCCTGGCAAGCGCTTGAGAAAACCAAACCCGGAGCGACAACCGCTAGCATCTCAGAGAAAGCATGACATGGCACTGAACCAACGCAAGCCTCTGACATTCCGGCATTTACCAAATGCCCTCGATGCCGCCGCCCAGGCGTCCTTACGCGACGCGATCGGCCAGGTTTTGGCCGATGCGCCCCCGTTCCAACCGACCATGCCACGCACGGGGACGCCGTTCTCAGTGCAAATGAGCAATTGCGGCCCCCTCGGCTGGGTGTCCGACAAGGCGGGCGGCTATCGTTATCAGCCAACGCACCCGGTCACCGGCCGCCCCTGGCCGGCGATGCCTGAGGCATTGCTGGCCTTGTGGCGCGACGTAGCACGGTGCCCGGCGCCACCGGAAGCGTGCCTGATCAATCTGTACGGCGGAAAGGCTAAGATGGGCGCACACCAGGACCGCGACGAATCTGATTTCACCGCGCCGGTGCTGTCGGTTTCACTCGGCGATGATGCAGTGTTCCATGTGGGCGGCTTGGCCCGGTCAGACCCGAAAGTACGTGTAACGCTCCGGTCGGGCGACGTGTTGGTGCTGGAAGGTGAAAGCCGGCTGGCATTCCACGGCATCGACCGCGTACTGCCGAATACGTCGCTGCTGCTGCCCCAGGGTGGGCGGATCAATCTGACGATGCGGCGGGTGACGAAGGTCGGATGACGAGGCGGGCAAAAACTGCGCAAACGCGTAGTGTGAGACCGCAAAAGCACAGCCCTCCAGCAACCATAACCTGCAA
>JANNEU010000153.1:0-6451 GCA_031379035.1 Hyphomicrobiaceae bacterium
GGTGACCGATATGGGTGCCATTGAGACGGCCGTCGATGCCATCATCGCGGCGAACCCGGACAAGGTGGAGCAGGTGAAGCTCAAGCCGTCCATGCTCGGCTGGTTCGTTGGGCAGGCGATGAAACAGTCTGGCGGTAAGGCCAACCCGCAAGCCGTCAGCGATCTCTTGAAAGCGAAGCTGGGGATTTGAGATTTAATACCAGCGAGCCCTTGCATTGACCTGTCATCTACACAACAGCCGTCACGCTCCGCGTGCTCCGCGTGCTCCGCGTGGTCCGCGTGCTCCGCGTGGTCCGCGTGCTCCGCACGACGCGGCCATGACGAAAATAAGGTGCGGTCAGAGCAAAGGCTCGTTGGTATAAGGCATGTGCGTGTCGCTATGGCGTTGCTTATCCGCCCCTATGATGACACGCATGATCGCGCCCAAATGACCGCGCTCTTTCGCGCTGCGTGGCACGCGGCCTATGACGCGATTGATGGCCCGGCGACCATCGAGGGCCTCATCGCGGCTCTTCTGGATGGTGCTGAACCGCAGATGTTCAATCTTCCCGTGGGCGATACCGCGCTCGTTGCTGAAAATTTGGGGCAGATCAGTGGCGGCATTCGCGGCCACCCGCGCGGTGGCGTCGTGCATCTTTCAGGATTTTATGTGCAGCCAAGCGGCATGCGCTGCGGCACGGGGAGAGCCCTCTTATCTGAACTTCTGCGCTATTGTCCGCCTGGCAGCGTCATCCGCGCCGATGTGCGGCCGACCAGTTTCGCTGCGCTGGCGTTCTACACCAGTCAGGGCTTTGAGCGCGTCGGCAGCGGCCGCAGCCATGTTGGCGGCAACGTGTGGAGCGATGTCATCGAGATGCAGCGCACGTTGACGTGATCGCGCTGTCCTCAAACAAAAAAAGCGAGAGTGCATCGCGCACGTCTCGCCTCTTCGTTCAAAACCGCAGCGGCCGTTCAGGCGCGCTTCTTGGTCGGCTTGATGGACTTGCGGGCCTTGGTCGCCTTCTTTGCAGGGGCCTTCTTGCCGGCCATCTTCTTCAGGCGCGTGCGCGCGCCGAGTGTGTTGCCGGCGATGCGCGTCGTCTTCTTGCGCGGAGCGGCGCGGCGCGCCTTCTTCTTCTTGGTCTCGACATTGCGCGCTGAACGCGCACCGGCTGCCTTGCTTGCAGGCATGAAACGTCTCCTATTTCCGTTGATGATCGCCAGCGTGTAGGCAATTTCCGCTTGACGCACAAGACAAAGTTGCGTGCGCATTTGGTCGCGCACTCACGCACGCGTCGCACAGTGTTTCACAATGATACGCCGCAGGCTTAGCTGAGACAGCGCACGAGGTGCAAGTTATGCAGTGTTTGCAGGCATTACTAGCGCGCCGATAAAATAAGCGGCATGCCGCCGCGCGGCCTGAGTGTGATGCGATTTATCGGTTCAGGTTTATGCACACCGTCCCACGCAAAGTGCATCGCGCGCACAAATGTGGCGAGCAGAAGCGTCATCTCCATCATTGCAAACGACATTCCGATGCAGATGCGCGGACCAAATCCGAACGGCATGAATTGCGCGCGTCGATGCTTGGCCTCTTGATCGGGCGCGAAGCGCTCAGGATCGAAAGCCTCCGGTGCGTCCCAAAGCTGACGGTGGCGGTGGATCGCGTAAATCGGAATTATGAGGATGGTGCCAACACTGATCTCGCGATCATCAAACTGCATCGGTGCCGTGTTGACCCGCGAGATCACGGGGGCGGGCGGATAGAGCCGCATCCCCTCCTTCACAACTTGTGCAGTGACGACCAGCCGCTCAAGATGCGCGGCCGTCAGTGGTGCCTGCCCCGCGACCCGCACCACTTCCTCGGCCACGCGCGCCTGCCAGTCCGGTGCCCTGGCTAAGAGATAGAGGGTCCATGTCAGCGCTTTAGCCGTGGTTTCGTGGCCAGCCGCCAGGAAAGTCAGCAGATTGTCGATCAGTTGCGCGTCCGACATCGGCGCGCCGGTGTCCGGATCGCGTGCATTGATCAGGCGCGCGGTGATGTCCGCGCCCTGCGCACCGTCGGCGCGGCGTCGCGCCAGAATTGATGCAACAGCGGTCCGCGACTGCAGCGAGGCACGCGCGATCGCACTCTTGCCGGGGTGCCACATCCAGGTCGGCAGGTTCAGCACGGCGGCCGCGAGTTCCCAGGTGATGTTGCGCAGCAACTCATTGCCAGCCTGCTGGATTGTCGCGCTTTCAGCGTCCGCCGCGCCGGCAAAGATGGTTCTCGAGATGATCTTGAAGGTGGTGGCTTCCAGATCATGATCGATTGTGTGCCGGGTCGGTGCCGTCATAGAACGCCACGCAGCTGCTTGCTCTTCGGCCGCAGTGACCATGTCGGGCACGAGCGCCAGCAGGTCTGTGTGCCGAAAGACCGGTGCAGCGGTGCGCCGCTGCCAGCGCCAAGCCGCGCCGTCCGATGTCAACAAGCCATCACCCAGCGAATGTCCGAGCGCCCGCCGTTCAACCGCCGTCTTCGTCAGGTGTGAATATTCGTTGAGCAGGATCTTTTCGATCAGATCCGGAGCTGCCACGTAGACGACGCGCTGCCGCCCTTCGCGAACAACGAAACGTTGGTCGTAGATAGCGGCCGGGAAACTGGTCAGCGGATTGCGGATGAACCGCGGCAAATATCGCCAAAGAGGCAAGAGCCCATCAGTGGGCTCTGCGTGCGGAGGGATGAGGGGCGCAATCGAAGCGGACACGGGCTGCCTCGCATGTGTTGTGGCACGTATCGACGACACTACGTTCCATCGAGAGCAGCAGCAAGCGGAGGGCCGCTCTGCACTGGCACATCACCCTGGGCCGAGAGCCTTGAGGCTCCACGTGGCCAGTTCCCCGAGATTGCCGCCGACAGTCAGCAGGACTGCCGCCCACAGGAATGCACTGGACCAATTGGCGATCTGAAAGAGCGCCAGTGGCATCTGCACAGCGCCAGCAATAATTGGCACTGAAGCCCTGAGTGGCCCTGTGAACCGACCGAGAACGACCGCCCATGCGCCCCATCGCTTGAAAAACCTCTCGCCGCGCGGCAGCAGGTCGGGGTGGTTTCTGAGTGGCCACATCCGCGAAATTTCTGCATGATAGTGGCGGCCGAGCCAGTATGACAGCCAGTC
Source organism: Hyphomicrobiaceae bacterium (assembly GCA_031379035.1). Lineage (GTDB taxonomy): Bacteria > Pseudomonadota > Alphaproteobacteria > Rhizobiales > Hyphomicrobiaceae > JABFRJ01. The sequence goes on from JANNEU010000153.1 coordinate 3,138, forward strand.
GCCGAGCGCGGCTCCAATCGCTGCCGCGACGAGGATCGTCCAGAAATTCATCGAATCTGAGGCACCAATCAGCGCACCGATGCCAATCAGAATTGTAAAGAATGGCAGCACCAGCGAAACGAACGCAAGGCTCTCGCCAAACGCCATGACGGCCACGATGAGCGGAGCCCAGCTCTGATGGGTCCGGGCGAATTGGATGATTTGCTCGCCTGCGGCCTTGAATTCGATGTCCATCCACTGCTCCCTGTGCGCGTCCATCGCGGCATTGCTTGGCCGTACGCACAAGAAGATGGCGGGCCCGCTCGTTCCTCGTCAGCGCGGCATGAGAGCCACGTGGCTGGGAAGTGGTGATGCGAGCCGGTTGCGTCAAGAGTTGGTGCTGTCATTGACGCAGGTGTCGAGCGGAACACAGTGATTAAGCATTGCCCTTTGCTGCGGTTGCGAGGTTCCGCTGAAGTTTTGCCATGCCGCCAATCCAACGATCATAGTCGGCTGTCTTGGCTTTCCGATATCCGTCAACCTGGGGGTGAGGCATGATGCAGAAGCGCTCGGCTTCGATGCCAGCGAAGGCTGCGTCCGCGCACTGCGTCGGTGTGATGACGCCGTCGACATGGGCCGAGCTGGCACCGGCTTCCCGCAACAGTGTCGTGTCGACGGCCTGCGGACACAGGATGGATACCCGAATACCTTGGTCGCGGTGGGCGATGGCGACATTTTCGGCAAAGCCGACTGCGGCATGCTTCGTCGTGGCGTAAACGGCGCTGCGGATCTGATTAAGCAGGCCGGCCGCTGATACCGTATTCAGGAAATAGCCATTGCCGCGCGCGATCATCAGCGGCAGCAAGTGGCGCGCCGCCCATACGTGGTGCATCACATTGACGTTCCAAGACCGTTGCCAGACCTCGTCCGAAATAGCCGCCGCGTTATCCGCCGGGCTTTTGCCGCCACCGATACCAGCGTTGGCGCAGAACAGCGCGATGGGGCCGACATTCTTCTCCGTGTCAGCGATGAGCCGTTGAATGTCGGCCTCTAGGCTGACATCACACGCAACGGCATGGCCGCCGATGGCTGCTGCGACACGCTTTGCGCCGGTGATGTTCAGGTCGGCCACCACGACGGCCTTGGCACCGCGGGCGTGGGCGCCCCGTGCCAGTGCTTCACCGATGCCTTCGGCGGCGCCTGTAACGACAACGACTTTTCCTTTGACGTCCATGACCTGCTCTCCGTGCCGTTGGTCTCTCCGGCCTAGAGTATGCCGGCACAGGTGGCAGACAGCCACCCTTTTTGTGCAGAGTGCACGGGGTCAGATGGTGTGCACAGAGCCAGGTTGGACGGCCACGAAGCGCTCGTCGGGTATTTTGCGTGCTGCGAGGGCTATCGCTAAGTGGGCGCGAGGCTCGTCAATGGCTTCGTTGGTCAGCTGAAAGGTGCCCCAGTGATGGCCAAACGCGCGCTTGGCACCACACAGCGCAAACGCCTGCACAGCCTCTTCGGGGTTCATATGTTGGTCCCGCATGAACCAGCGTGGCTCGTAGGCCCCGATGGGCAGCAGTGCTAGATCAATGGTGGGATGACGCGCGGCTACGTCACGAAAGATGTGGCCATCACCGAAGCCAGAATCGCCCACTGCGTAGATCGTCTTCGCGCCTAGCTGCAGCACAAAGCTCGCCCACAGCGCATGCATGCGATCACCGAGGCCTCGCGCCGACCAGTGCTGGGTCGGCACCGCGCCAATCTCGATGCCGTCTGCAAAACTGAGGTTCTCGTGCCAATCGATCCTGCGGATTGTCGCGGCACTCAACCGCCGGCGCAGGATGGCGTCGTTGCCGAGTGGCGTGATGATCTCCGGCTGGTCGCGCTTCCAAAGCCGGACCAGGGCGGCCGTATCCATGTGGTCGTAGTGATTGTGTGTGACGATGACCGCATCAATTTTCGGCAATGCGTCGAACGCTATGCCCGGCGCATTGACGCGCTTTGGTCCGGCGATGCCGAGCGGTCCGCAGCGATCCGCATAGACAGGATCGATCAGGATTGCCTTGCTGCGCGCCTGGATCAGATACGATGCATGCCCGATGAACGTCACACGGACCTGATCGCCATAAACGCGCGCTGGCGGCGTATCTGAGCCTTGCCCCGGAAACGCCTTTGGCCATTTCGCCTTGGTTGTCCTGAACTGCCAGCGCAGCAGATCGCGCACGCCCTTGGGGGACGTGCGGCTCGGATTGAAGAACTCCGTGCCGTCGAAGTGGTCGGAGATGGGGCCGGTATAATAGCGGTTGGTGGGCATGGGGGGTGGGGGAGCCTCAAATTTCGACGACGGTGCCGGGGCTGATTGCCTTGAGAGCCTGTGTGATGGCCGGAACAAGCGGTTTTAGGTCGATGATATCGTTTGACAGCGCACGTAAGACCACCACGGAAATGGGCCGCCCCGCGATGACTTGCTGATAGCGTATGCTTCTGTCGCTCGTGATCAAAACGTCATAGCGACCGGCCATCGCCGTGAGTAAGGCGCCGTTGGACAGTCGATTAAAGCCTGCAAATTTCGATGTCTCAACCACGCCGACATGCGCCAGATCATGCCTGAAATCCACCGGCGGGCATTCATCGAGCAACACCCGCATTCACGCCGCTTCCGCCTTGGAGGTCATATCGGCATTCGCTTCCGCCAGGACGGCGACGGCGTGCTCTTTGCTGACGCCTGGGAATTGCCGGAGAAATTCATCCAGCGAATAGCCGCGCGCGAGGTCGTCGAACAAGTTCTTCACGGGCACCCGCGTACCATGAAAGCACGGCGTGCCCGACATCCAGTCAGGGCGGGAGGAGACGAGCGGATCGGGGAGGGTGGACATGACAGGCCTCGGGGACGGCACCAAAACGTGGGCATTCGCTTATCATATCGCGTGTGCACACCCAAAGGTTTTAACTTAGAATTGCACAATCGTTGGAAAAATCGCGTGCGTTGTGGTTTTATACTGACATTGCATTCGGCCTTAAGCGCTGCTCGAGACGCGCTTGAGGCTGGTCACGGATCGGCGACGCTGGGCAACCAGTGAGCCGGTATGTGGAGCGCGGTGGAAACCGCCGACAAATAGCACCGGTCGCAGACGCGGTGACAAACTAATGGGCCTGAAAGCGGCACCGAGCTGATGCACCTGCAAGCGGTGACGAGCGAACAGGTGAAAGCCCAGAAAGGTACGCGGGTGCGAGCCCCCGTGAGCGGCGCCATCGCGTTGCGCGTTTTTGTTGGCCGCGTCCGACTCCGGTAACCCGGAGCCGGCCGGACGAGGCGGCGTGCGCTCAAGCGTCCAAGTTTC
>JANNEU010000170.1:0-23531 GCA_031379035.1 Hyphomicrobiaceae bacterium
CGCGTCTTCCACAGCGCCAAACAACTCGCTCGCAAAAGCAACCTCGGCCGGCCCGTGCATCTTCGGCTTGACGATGTAAATGGAACCCGTTCTTGAATTTTGTGTGCTCGCCGCACTTCTCGAATGAAGTTTGGCCACGTCAGCGCTGGTCGCGCCGAGTTTCGCTGCGCGTATACCCTCACCGCGCTTGATGTCCTGCATGCCGATCAGCGACGTGATCATGCCATCAAGAATGCCCTCGGGGATTTCTTGGCCCGCTGCGTCCAGCACGGACGGGTCATCCATCAGATGCCCGCAGTTACGGATCAGGTTGATCGAACGGCCAGCCAAGGTCAGCGCCGCGCCATCGCGGCCGACAAAGCCGCGATCTCCATTGAGCGTGCGCGTCAGCGTCTTGCCGCCCTTCTCGAACTTTTCAACCAGATCGCCCTTCATCAGGCCCAGCCAGTTGCGATAGGCCACGACCTTGTCGTCAGCGTCCACCGCCGCGATGGAGTCTTCCAGATCCATGATCGTCGTCAGCGCGCTTTCGACAACGAGATCGGCCACACCAGCCGCGTCCGTTGCGCCGATGGTGTGGCTGCGATCAATGCGGATCTCGATGTGCAGGCCATTGTTTTTCAGCAGCACAGCCGTCGGCGCTTCCGCACTGCCGGTGTGACCGGCAAACTTGCTCTCGTCTTTGAGGCGCACCTTCGAGCCATCGGGCTGCATAGCCAGCAGTGTACCGCCCGCCACCGAGTAGCCGCGCACTGTCGCGTGCGAACCGAACGTCAGCGGCGCAACATCATCAAGCAACGTCTTCGCGAACGCGATCACTTTCGCGCCGCGTAACGGGTTGTAGCCACCGGCCCGCGTCGCGCCATCCGTCTCCGGCAGCGCGTCCGTGCCATACAGCGCATCATACAACGAACCCCAACGTGCGTTCGCAGCATTGAGCGCATAGCGCGCGTTCATCACCGGCACCACCAGCTGCGGCCCGGCCATGGTCGTGATCTCGGGATCAACGTTGGCCGTATCGACTTTGAAATCTGCGCCCTCCGGCACCAGATAGCCGATCTCGCTGAGGAACGCTTTGTAGGCGACCATGTCGAGCGGCTTGCCCTTGTGCGCCTTATGCCAGCCGTCGATCTTGGATTGCATCTCATCGCGGACAGCGCGCAGCGCCCGGTTCTTCGGTGCCAGCGTCGCCACAATCTTGTCGAACCCGTCCCAGAATTGCGCTTCGCTCACACCCGTGCCCGGCAGCGCTTCCTTGGCAATAAAGTCATGTAGGACCTTGGCGATGCGCAACCCGCCGTGCGTGATCCGGTCCGTCATGATGTCTGTCTCCCGAGAGGCGGCAGAAGCGGAATTGGGGACAGTCACCCATTGTTCCGCATTGCTGCAAATGACGCGAGGTCTCAGCAAATGGGTGGCTGTCCCCAATCCCGCGCGAGCGTTGCCGTACCTCGATTGCCTCTGGCATGCCATCCATGTTTCGCTGCGACAAAATGGTGCGGACGACGTTGACAACCACCAATTGCCGCTCGCGGACTACGCCGCCACCACAACCCGCGCCGCCAACATCCCCTCAATCTCCACCGTCGAATACCCAACCTCCGCCAGCACCTCGCGCGTGTGCTGGCCATACACAGGTGCGGCGCTTTGCACGCCGCCCGGTGTCGCTGAAAACTTCACCGGCAAGCCAATGGTTTGCATGCGCCCCGCGACAGGATGTTCAACCTCCGGCACCATTGCGCGCGCCAGCGTTTGCGGATGCTTGTGCATCGCCTTGACGTCGAGCACGGGACCAGCGGGCACGCCAGCTGCTTGGAGAACGCCCAACCAATGGGCCGTCGTGCGCGTCACAAACCGCACCGACAATTCCGCAATCAGCGCGTCGATGTTCTCCATGCGGCCCTTGCCCACCACAAACCGCGGGTCGGCGGCCAACGCCTCCGCACCAAGCGCCTGACACAACCGCTCCCAGTTCGCTTGATTGGCAGCACCAACGTTGATCCAGCCGTCGGATGTTTGAAACGCCTGATAGGGCGCGTTCAACGGATGCGCCGAGCCGAGCGGACCTGGCGCAATGCCCGTCGCGAACGCAATCGCCGACTGCCAGTACGTGTGCGTGATGCCGGCTTCGAACAGCGACGTGTCCACCAGCTGCCCTTCACCGGTCTTCTGCTTGTGCGCGTACGCCGCCAGCACGCCCATCGCCAAAAGAATCCCAGCCGTGATGTCACACACTGGCGCGCCCACCTTCACCGGCGGCCGATCCGCCCCCTCGCCAGTGATCGACATCAGCCCGCTCATGCCTTGCGCGACGAGATCAAACCCGCCGGCCTCTGCCAGCGGCCCCGTGCGGCCAAAGCCTGAAATCGCCGCATAAATCAGCCCTGGATTGATTTTCCGAAGGTCTTCATAGCCAAGCCCCAGCGACGGCAGCGTATCCGCGCGATAATTCTCGATCAGCACATCGGCGTCGTGCACCAGGCGGCGCAGCACGTCTTTGCCTTGCGGCAGCTTGAGATCGAGCACGATGCCCCGCTTGTTGCGGTTCATCATCATGTAGGCCGCACTCTCGCCGTTGATGTCTGGCGGCAGCTGGCGGCGCGTATCATCCCCGCCGCCGGTCTTCTCGACCTTGATCACGTCCGCGCCCATATCAGCCAGCATCAACCCGCACACCGGCCCCGCCATGACGTGCGCGAGTTCGATCACCCGCATGCCGGCAAGCGGACCACGGAAGGGACGTGCGTGGGTCATGCGTGCTCCGCGTCAGGTTCGCTGTGCTCGCGCCGTCAGCCTTTGATCGCGCGTGCCGACGGAGCACCAGGCTTCTTCTTCGGCCGGGGGGCGATCTCTTCCGGAATCTCATCCAGCCGGAACTTTTTGGCGACCTCCGGGCCGAGCTGATCGGCGAGGACGCGGCGCTTGATGCTCTCGGCTTTGCCTTCGTCGAGATCCATCAGCTGGAACGGCCCGAACGAGACGCGGATCAGTCGATTCACGATCAGGTCGAGACTGGCGAGAATGTTTTTAACCTCGCGGTTCTTGCCCTCGCGCAGCCCCACCGTCAGCCACACATTGCCGCCACCCTGATGGCCATCGACCGTCGCTTCGATCGGGCCGTAGCGGACACCATCGAGCTCGATGCCATCTTTCAGCGTATCGAGCCGCGCTTGAGTGATCACGCCGTGGCAGCGCACGCGATACTTGCGCAGCCAGCCCGTTGACGGCAGCTCGAGATGCCGCGCCAGTTCGCCATCGTTGGTCAGCAGCAGCAGGCCTTCGGTGTTGAAGTCGAGCCGGCCGATGGAAACGACGCGTGGCAACCCCTCCGGCAAATGATCGAACACCGTCGCGCGGCCTTCCGGATCGCTGTGCGTGGTGACAAAGCCGCGCTTCTTGTGGAAGCGCCAAAGACGCGTCGGCTCCGCGTCTGGCAGCGCCTCGCCATCGACGACGATGCGGTCGCGCGGCGTCACATCGAGCGCGGGCGAACTGATCGTCTTGCCGTTGACCGCGACACGGCCATCCGTGATCCAGCGCTCGGCATCGCGGCGCGAGCACAACCCTGCCCGCGCCATGGCCTTGGCGATGCGCATGGTTTCGGTGGCATGGCCAGAGCCAGCAGCGGGACGCTTCTTAGCGGCCGGTGCGTCCTGCGCCACGCGCGCGTCGGCCGCAGCCTTCGCGAGACGCTCGTCCTTAAACGAACTCCGCTTGCCGGTGCCCGGCTTAGCCGTCACCGAGCCGCGGGCTTCGGGGAAGTTCTCGTCCAGCCGGCTCGGGCGCTTGTAGCCGCCTGCGGTAGCCACGGGCTTGCCGCGCCGTTGACCAAATGCCGGTTTGCGCATGGTAGTGACCGTCTTGAATGTGTGAGAGCGCTCTATGGCACCCCCGCCTGGTCAAAGCTATATGGAAGTGGCGCTTGAGGAAGCCCGCAAGGCCGCAGCCCGTGGTGAAGTCCCCGTCGGTGCCGTCATCGTTAACGGTGCCGGCGCGATTCTGGCCACCGCTGGCAACCGCACGCGTGAACTCTCCGACCCCACGGCCCATGCCGAAGTGCTGGCGATCCGGGCTGCGAGTGCGGCGCTCAAATCCGAGCGCCTGCCCGGCTGCGATCTCTATGTGACGTTGGAACCGTGCCCCATGTGCGCGGCAGCCATTTCATTTGCGCGGGTGCGGCGGCTCTATTTCGGCGCGCTTGATCCCAAGAGCGGTGCCGTGGAAAGCGGGCCGCGCCTCTTCAACCAGCCCGTTTGCCACCACGCGCCAGAGGTTTACGGGGGGCTGGCGGCGTCCGCGTCAGCCGCTTTGCTGCGGACTTTTTTTGGCGAACGGCGCGGGGGGTGACGGGTGCTTTGCCGTTGCGCATCTTGGTGGCTGGCACCGCAATCCTGCCGATCGGCTTCATGACCTCGGACGCCGCTTGCATCGGCAGAATGCCATGCGCTTCAAGCAGCTGGCCTAGCGCCTCGCGGTCGCGCACGACGGTGCGATAGATCCAGCGATAACCGTAGTTGGTTTCCGCCAGCGCCGCCGCGCGGTCCCAGCCGATAAATTCTGCGACCGCGTGCAATTCCAGCCAGCACACAACCAGATGCACGTACGTCTGCTCGTAGTTGCGCGCGCCATCCGGCAACCGGGTTGGTGCTTTGGGATAGCGGCGCACCAGTTCGTCGAAAAACGGCAGCACGGGATCATGGTCTGGCCCGCCGAGGCGCCAGAGATACCAATGCATCTGCTCGTGCAGATAGGTGGCCAGCAAATGATCTTCGCTTTCCGCAAAACGCGTGCCGAGTGTCAGGATCGGATGCGAGAAGGTGGCGCTCGCCGGCACGATGCGCACGTGCCGCGTATACTCATAGCGCGCAAGGCCCTGATGGCGGCCGCGCAACGCGACCAGCCAGCCGCGCACGCGCTCTGCCGCGCGTTGCGCTTCTTCCATATCAACGTCGATGCGAAAGCCGTCTCCGGCGGGCGCGTTGGCCTTTGCCCGCTTGGAAAGTGTGGCTTTCGCAGGGACGTTTTTGGTCCCTGCTTTTGCCATGCCGCAATTCCTATTCTGCGGCCCGTCTTAGTTGAGATCCCGTGCGAGGGAAGTCCTAAAATGCGCTGGATGTGGAAAACTTTTTTATGTCTTTGGAATCAACGTCACTGTCGCGCTGCCAAGCACACGATCAAGCTGCCGCTTGAGTTTGTCCTTCACCGGTTCGGCTGCAATCAGCACCTCACGCCAGCGATGGAAGTCGATCACGCTGAAATCGTCGACGGGGCATTCGATCAAGATATCCGGCTGCACGCGCTTGAGTTTTTCGCGCACGATCGAACGCTGCAATATTTGTGACGACGCCGCCATCACATCGACCGCGGATGGCTGCGCGCGTGGTGCATCGCGCAGCGCGACGGCCGTGGTGTCATCGGGTGCGCCGCCGGAAACATCAATCGCGACAGTGATATACGCACCACCTGTGATTACGTCGAACGGCAGCGGATTGACGAAGCCGCCATCCACCAGCGCGCGGCCATCCAGCATCACCGGCGTGAACACGACGGGCAGCGCCATGCTGGCAGCCACCGCAGGACGCAACGCGCCGCGCGCATGCAGCACCTCGGATTGGGCGTAGAAATCGCACGCCACCGTCGTCAGCGGGATCGCCAGCGCCTCAAACGTCTGCGGCACGCCCTTCGGCAGTACAGCATCCAGCAGCACCAGCGGATCGAGCAGCGCATTGCGCAACGGCACCAGACTGAGCAGCTTTGAAATCGGCTGCGCGCGCGCCGCAAAGATCTGGCGGATCAGATCAAAGCGCTGGCCGAGCATCTCCTCGGTGTGGGCACGGATCACTTTTGCTGAGAGCCCCGACGCATACGCCGCGCCGAACAGCGCACCGGCAGATGTCCCCGCAATCCGCGCCGGCTTGATGCCCAGTTCGTCAAACGCCTCCAGCGCCAGAATGTGCGCCATGCCACGCGCCCCACCCCCGCCGAGCGCGAGGGCGATGGGGGTGGGGGCCCGGGAAGCTGAGAGCACAGGGAGCATTGGCGTCTCTACCGTCTGACTGGTGGAGGCTACTTGATCGTCTCGGCGACAGGTTTCTATCGAACCGTGGCCGCGATCGCAGTCCGAACACTCGACACGAAGGCCTCAGCGGCAGCGATAGCTTCACTTGCATCGGCCACAGCGATCATGGCCACTGGCCCGGTTTCATAGTCGGCGACTTCCTTGAAGTGATACGAAGCCGACAAGGATGCAGCGAGTTGAGGCGTCAACCTCGATTCCGTTTTCGTCAATCGATGAAATTGATGACTAACGCCCTTGTGAGACTTTGCAATCTTGCTTGTCCGCTCAAAGATCATCGCTTGAGCGGCATGAAACTGCGCGTAGTATGCGTGACGGCCAGCCTCATCCGCAATGCCAATTCCAAGCACCCTTCGCGCCTTGTCCAGCGCTTGGTCGGCCTTCTCAAGATATGCTGCGGTCTCGGGCTTCATAGATCGATGCCATCCTTGCGGATCTCGTACATCAATGGTGATCCCGCTTCCCGCCAGCTACCCGCTGGATAAGGCATTGCGTGAACGGTGGCACCGGTCGTGTCGAGGAGAGCGATTTCGATATCGGCTAACCGCCGGAACTCCTGCCAGCGGCTCGACATGTCGCTCAGGAACACCGCAACATCGTAGTCGCTGTCCGGCTTGGCCTCGCCGCGGGCACGGGACCCATAAAGCACGAGACGCTCCACTCTTGCGCCATATGCCGTGGTAACGGCGGCACGAAGGTTGTCGAGTACTGGATCGGTTTTCGTCATAACCCAACCATAGCGGACGGCGACGAATGGTTCAAACGGCGCACAATTTGGCCGTTCATGGCGATCAGGGTGCCTCAACTGTGCCGTCGCCTGTTTTGCCCACTGTCAGAGCTGTCCAACGGATTGCCGTCCCGGCTCTAACGGGCTCCGCCTCCCAATATTCCAATTGCCACTCCTGCCGTCAGCGGCTAACCCTCCGCCGCAAATCGCCATCACGTCACACACTCAGCCGCAGGCCCTCCCATGTCTACGCACTCCCTCCTGCTTCTTCCTGGCGACGGTATTGGCGTGGAGGTGATGCCGCAGGTCGAGCGGGTGATTGCGTTCTTCAACAAGCAAGGCAAGGCGAGCTTCAAGACCGAGACGGCGCTGGTCGGCGGCTGCGCCTACGACAAGCACGGCGTCGCCATCACCGACGAAACCGTCGCCAAGGCCAAAGCGGCCGATGCCATCCTGTTCGGCGCGGTCGGTGGGCCGAAGTGGGACAAGGTCCCCTACGAGCACCGCCCCGAAGCGGGCTTGCTGCGCTTGCGCAAGGATCTTGACCTGTTCGCCAACTTGCGCCCCGCACTCTGCTACCCGGCACTCGCCGAAGCCTCATCGCTGAAGCGTGAACTCGTCGAAGGGCTCGATATCCTCATTCTGCGCGAGTTGACCGGGGGCACTTATTTCGGCGAGCCTAAGGAAATCGTGACGTTGGAGAACGGCCAGCAGCGCGCCGTCGACACCACGGTTTACACCACCTACGAAATCGAGCGCATCGCGCGCGTCGCGTTTGATCTGGCGCGCAAGCGTCGCGGCCTCGTGCACTCGGCTGAAAAGCGCAACGTCATGCAAACCGGCGTGCTGTGGAACCAAGTCGTCACCGCCACGCACGCCAAAGACGGCCAGGGCGTCAAGTTGGAGCACATTCTGGCGGATGCCTGCGCCATGCAGCTGGTGCGCAACCCCAAGCAGTTCGACGTCATCGTCTGCGACAATCTCTTCGGCGACATGCTGTCGGATGAAGCGGCCATGCTCACCGGCTCCATCGGCATGCTGCCATCCGCGTCGCTCGGCGCACCCGATCCGAAAACCGGCAAGTGCAAAGCGCTGTATGAGCCCGTGCATGGCTCCGCACCTGATATCGCCGGCAAAGGCCTCGCCAACCCGATTGCGGCGATTGCCAGCTACGGCATGGCACTGCGCTATTCGTGCGATATGCCCAAGGAAGCCGATCTGATCGACACGGCGATTGCTGCAACGTTGGCGCGTGGCTTCCGCACTGGCGACATCATGCAACCCAACATGCGCCAGGTCGGCACAACAGAAATGGGCACCGCCATTCTGGAAGAACTGGCGCGCGCGGCCGGCTAAGACTACACAAAGATTCTGATCGAGACTGCCGACTGCTGTTCGCGCCGAACCGCTGCGGGAAACCTATGACCGGGAGACCCGAACCATGGCCACAACCGCACGCAGCGCCCAGCATTGGCGTGACAAGACCGCGCCCTCGCTGGCCGATGTCGAAGCGCTGGCAGCGTCCGCCTGGGACCGGCTGCCCCATGAATTCCGCAAGCTCTGCGGTGACCTGGTGATCCGCGTCGAGGACTTCGCCCTCGACGAAGTGCTCGATGAGTTGGAACTGGAGAGCCCGTTTGACCTGATGGGTCTCTATCAGGGCACCTCGCTCGCGCGGCAAAGCGTCAGCGACGTGCCGCAGGGGCCGAACATGGTGTTCCTCTACCGGCGCGCGATGCTCGATTACTGGGCGGACACCGAAGAATCACTCGGCACCATTGTCACCCACGTGCTGGTCCACGAGATCGGCCACCACTTTGGCCTGTCCGACGAGGACATGGAGCGTCTCGAAGAGGAAGCGGACCCAAGCCAACACAGCGGCCATTGAAAGCGTGACTTTTGCGCCAGCCTGCCAGGGTCACGGGTGTGATACCCGGCGCCAGCCATGCTGTTGCCACTTTGACGCGGGACCAGGAGGCTGGGGATAGCAGTTTGAATCCCACGATCAAACAGGGGTAAGCTGGTGCCGCAAAGGTGCGGTGGCGTCCGTGTGGCCGCGCATGCAGAACAGCGTCTTTGTGCAACAGATTTTTGTGATAAATTGATTTGGGTTCAAGACATCCTGCAACAAGACATCCTGCAACATGAGATGGTGATGCAGCCTGGTGCGAGTTATGATCCCCCCGCACCAGCGGAGCGGCGGTGGGGCTCATTGTGCGGAATTGAGCGCGAAGGCAGGACGGATGGCGGTAGACCGGACGGATTCGGGACGAGGCAAGACGGGGTTGCAGATGACAGTAGCCTACCTTTGGCAGCGGACGCTGCAGGCTTCCGCAGTATTGGCCTCCCCAGTATTGGGCTCAGTAGTGCTAGTCTGTGTCGTTCTGAGCGGCACCGCAGCCCCAGTGATGGCGGGCCCGACAGCCGAAGAATACGCAGCGCACGTCGGTGGCGGCGCACAAATCGTCAACTCCGGTGATTTGCGGCTGGATGGCCGGCCAGCCCGCTGCGGGCAACGGCCCACCGTGCTCGATAATCAGCTCGATGATTACGGCGCGGCTTATCCCGGTTTTCTCATTCTCAATCCGAAGCTTATGAACAAGGTGTCGACTCCGGTGAAGATGTGGATCTTCGCCCACGAGTGTGGCCACCAGTTTCGCGGGCCGGACGAAGAAACCGCCGATTGCTTTGCCGTGCAGCGTGGCCGCCGGCAAGGCTGGCTGACGACGGACGGCCTTGAGGAAGTGTGCAATTTCATCGCGCCAGCCAAGGGCGACAGCATGCACTTTTCTGGCGGCTATCGATGCGAGCAGATGCGGAAGTGTTACACCGATACGGCTATCAAGTAAGTCGCCAGATCACGCGCTGAAACACAACGGACACGAACGGACACGTTAGAGTGCCGAGGGAACACTTGGGGATCGAGCGCCCCGTCCCAACGCTCACGCAATCAACTGCTGATTTCATGTAATTCATTGCGAAGTTCACGGCCTAATGGCGTATTTCCGTCACCGTTCCCCGGCATGGAGCGCACCGGGTCGCAGGCCTTCCGAAGCGATCCGCCGATCACCGAGCCGAAGCGCCCAGCGCCTGAGCCAAGAGCCAAGACCCGTCCCATGTTCCAGCGAAACCTTTCCCAGTTTCCCTCGCCGTCGCGCCGCACGGTGCTCGGGCTGGCGCTTGCCGGTGGCGCGACGATTGCCCTGCGCGAGCATGCGTCGGCGCAACAACGCGCCCCAACTGACCTTGGCACCCTCAGCGAGGCGAACATTCGCCCCCGCCCGATTGCCATCCCCGAATTCATGGGCGAAGACCCAAAACTCGGGACCGATGTGTCCAATATCATCGCCGCCAATCTCGATCGGTCCGGTCTCTTCAAGCCCATTGACCGGGGCGCGTACATCGAGCGGTTCAACGATCTCAGCCAGCCGCCGCGCTACGCCGACTGGCGCGCCATTGGTGCCGAGGCGCTGGTTGTTGGCCGCACACGCCGCCTGGCGGACGGCCGCTTGGCCGCTGATTTCAAACTCTACGACACCATTCTGCAGAAACAGATCGACACGCAGAGCTTTGCCGCCGCCCCCCAAACCTGGCGCCGTCTTGGCCACATCATCGCCGACAAGGTCTACGAGAAATTGACCCTTGAGAAAGGCTATTTCGACACGCAGATCGTCTACATCGATGAAACGGGACCGAAGAACCGCCGCCTGAAGCGCCTCACCATCATGGATCAGGACGGCTTCAATGCGCGCCTGCTGAGCGACGGCCGTGACTTGGTGCTGACGCCGCGCTTCAATCCGGTTGCCCCGGAAATAACGTTCTTGCAGTATGGCGACGGCGGCGCACAGACCCGCGTGTTTGTCATGAACATCGATACGGGCAATCGCGAACTCGTGGGCAATTTTCCCGGCAAGACATTCGCACCGCGATTTTCGCCGGACGGTCAACGTCTCGCCATGAGCATCGATGAAGGCGGCGCGGTCAGCCTGATCGAGGTTGATCTGCGGTCGCGCCAGATGCGCCGACTGACGCAGACGGAGCGCATCGACACCGGTCCGAGCTACAGTCCGGATGGTCGCCAGATCGTTTTCGAAAGCGACCGCGAAGGGAGCCAGCAGCTCTACATTATGAGCGCCGGCGGCGGCGCGGCCAACCGGCTCAGCCGGGGCGATGGCCGCTACTCAACACCGGTCTGGTCACCACGCGGCGACTTCATCGCCTTCACCAAGCAGGCTGGCGGCGCGTTCCTGATCGGCGTCATGCGCCCCGACGGCACCGAAGAGCGCATTCTGACCAGCGGCTATCACAACGAGGGGCCCACCTGGGCACCGAACGGCCGCGTGCTGATGTTCTTCCGCGAAGGTCAAGGTGCCACTGGTGGCGCAAAACTCTATTCAGTCGATCTGACCGGTTACAACGAACGCCAGGTTCCGACCCCGGCCTTCGCCTCCGATCCCGCGTGGTCGCCTTTGCGCCAGTAAGTGTCGAGGGCATTGGATGCCCTGCCGGTGGGCCCCCGCCCCAACTGGGTTGGGGCTTTTTTGCACAAACTTTTGAAGTGCCTGTGCACACGACAGGCCCATGCACCCCAGACGATATTGATATCTATGCGATTTCACACGAATCTTTCCAATTCGGAGCCTCGCCAGTTCAGTTGCATTTTGGCATCTCCGGAGCCGGAAAACCGGGCGCGCGCGCCCAGCAACCTTGATCTTGAAGCCCCGGATCGGTAGCGAATAAAGGCGATTGCCGATATGAGTCTACAGTGCATGCAATCATGCGGGTTCGCCGCAAGGCGTTTTCGTAGTGTCCGCTCTGGGGGCGGGCGCAAGAAAGGTTAGTTCAAGCCGATGAAGCTTGACACTGGCACACCGGCTGAAGAGCAGGTCTAGCGTAAGCTCGGGCCAAACTGAAACTGAAGGAGAGATCTCATGAAAAGCGCAGTAATCCTCGCCGCCGTCATTGCAGCAGTTGCCCTCGGCGCTTGCCGCAAAGAAGTCGCGCACAAGCCAATGAAGCTCGGCGCCGACGTTGCAACCACCTCGGTTGCAAAGTAAGCCGATCCGGCAAAGGCTGCGATTTCGCAGTGGTTGCCAATCAAGGGCTGTCTCACATGCTTCGGCATTGAGACGGCCCTTGTTGTTTTTGGGATGCGCATCTGCCGTCGCCGCATCTGCCGTCGCCAGATGCCGGCTGCACGGTCGTTGCGGCACAGTCCTGTCTGAGGGATCGCTGCAACGCTTGGCACCCGCGCCATGGGCGGCGGGCTATTTGACAGGGGACGGCTGTTGGCCCGGCTCTGGCTCAGCAGGGCGAATCACGGCTTAGTGTGTTGGCGTCAAGAGTGGTTTCGTCGTTTCAAGGGTCTCGGCCACAATTTCGTACGAAGCCTGCAATAGATCACACGCTGGTATCTGGATGGTCGCCTGCCTGACGTGCGGCATGGCTGCCCTGAAACGGGCCGACGGACACACCCTCCGGGGTGCGAACGCCGACACAGAGTTCGAGGATCGAGAGCGGTCCACGGCATCTGGCCGGCCTCTGTCAGGGGTCATCCTGGGGAAAGGATTGAAAATGCAGTTTTTGCCTAACCGGACACGCGCGCTTCGCTTTGGTGCGATCATGGCCGCAGTGTTGGCCGTTGCCGCCTGCTCGAACACACCCAAGCCAGAGGACCAGCTGACACAAGGCGGTCTCGGGGCCAACGGCAAAGGCGCGCCAGCGACACCCGGGTCCGCCCGCGATTTCTCGCAGAACGTCGGCGACCTCGTTTACTTCTCGACCGATCAAACTGACCTGACACCGGAAGCGCAACAGACACTGAGCAATCAGGCGCGCTGGCTCCAGCAATACGCCCAGTACAGCATTACCATCGAAGGTCATGCCGACGAGCGCGGCACCCGCGAGTACAACATTGGCCTCGGCTCGAAGCGTGCCGAATCGGTGCGTGCGTTCCTTGCCAAGAATGGCATCGCTGCTGCCCGCATCCGCACCGTGTCGTTCGGGAAAGAACGCCCAGTGGCCGTATGCAACGATATTTCGTGCTGGTCGCAGAACCGGCGCGCGCAGACCGTGCTCAACAATCGCGGCGGTGCCACCGCCGGCAAGAACTGACGCAGCCTTAGAATTTTAGGCGCATCTCGGGCGCATCGACAGCGAAGCGACCGGGACGCAGCCGCGCTCCCGGCTTTTTCATGGGCCGGGTCCGGCGGCTGACGCAAGTGACGACGGCTGGTGACGACGGCTGGTGACAATGGCTGGTGACGGCGGCAGGGAAGAGGGCGGGATGGTGTTCGGCGACGACAAACAGCACGGCTTTGCTACCGGCGCGTCCGACAGGCGCGTGACCGGTGTGGCGCGTCGAGCCCTGACCGTGTCGCTGATGACCGGCGTCTTGGCTTTTCTGAACACCGCGACTGACGCCCAACAGCCCGCGCCCGCCTATTCGCCCGCCCGGCCTACGGGTCAAGCGGCTGCGAAAGCGGCTCCAAAAGCCGCCGCAAAATCGGAGGCACCCGCTGCCTCGGCCGCACCGGCACCAGGGGAAGGTGGCTTGCGCAATCGGGTTGAACAACTCGAAGAACAGCTCGTTGAAATGCAGGTGGCCGTCGGCACACTGGATAGCCTGGCCAAAGGCGGCGGCAGCTCCAGCTCCGGCGTCTATCGCGGCGGCGGCCAGGATGCCGCTGCTGGCGGCGGCGGTGATCCAGGCCGCGTCGCAGCGCTTGAGACGCAAGTGCGCGCCCTCGCCACGCAGGTCGATCAGCTCACCCAACAGATCAGGCAAATGAACGCGCGCGGTCCGGCACAGTCTTCGGCTGTCGCGCCGCTGGCTGCAGCCACCCTGCCACCGCCGCTAGCCAGCGTCCCTGCCGCGTCGGCGCAAGGTGCGGCTGATGCGAGCGACCCGATTGGACGCCTGGTCGGCACTGCTGGCACCCGGCTGCCCGCAACGGCCGCAGCACCGCAAGCGGACACCGTTTCCCTGCCCCAGGCCGGGGCCGGCGATGCGTCGTCCAAGCAAGCCTATGAAACCGCCTACGGCCACTTGCTGCAACAGGATTTCGGGGCCGCCGAGACCGCATTTGACGACTTCCTGAAGCGGTTCCCCAGCGATCCACTGGCCGGCAACGCTCAATACTGGCTCGGCGAGACGTACTTCGCCCGCGGCCAGTACAAACCCGCCGCCAGCGCCTTCCTCAAGGGCTATCAAACCTACGCACGCAGCGCCAAGGCCCCCGACAGTGTGTTGAAGCTGGCCATGTCGCTCGATAAGTTGGGCCAGAAGGATGCCGCGTGCGCCTCCTACGCCGAGCTGACCACAAAGTTCCCCAATGCCCCCGGACACGTCAAAAACCGCGCTGACACCGAGCGGCGCCGCCTCGGGTGCGCCTGAAAAGACACCTGAAAAGACACCTGAACCGACGCCAGAACTGCCTCTTGAGCCGCATCACGCAGACCTGCTGGCGGCGCTGACACCACAGTTCAACACACTGCTGTCGCCCTACCCGCATGTCGTGCTGGCGGTGTCCGGCGGGTCCGACTCGATGGCCTTGTTGCATCTGGTGTCGGCCTGGGCCGCTGGCGCGCACGCGACCCCGGTCCCGACGCTCTCCGTCGTAACGATTGATCACGCTTTGCGTCCGGGTTCGGCGGCGGAAGCGCAGTTTGTGGCTGTCGAGGCGGCGCGTCTGGGCCTCGCCCACACCACCCTGCTCTGGGAAGGCGACAAGCCGGCGACCGGCATCCAGGCTGCGGCGCGGAGGGCACGCTTCGCCCTGATCGGCCAGCACCTGCTGCAGCGTGGTTGGCCAGTCGTCGCCATGGCGCACACAGCGGACGATCAAGCCGAGACGATGCTGATGCGTCTCGCGCGTGGCTCTGGCATCGATGGACTGGCGGCGATGCGGCCGAAGACTACTCTTGGTGCTCGCCTTGGTTGCGGCTTCGGCCCCGGCTATACGCTGATCCGGCCGCTGCTCGGCACCACCAAATCAGAGCTTGTGACCACGCTGCGCACCCGCAGTCTCGCGTGGATGGACGACCCCAGCAACCACGCTCCCCGCTTCGAACGCGTCCGGCTGCGCCGCGCGCGGGCCATCTTGGCGGCAGAGGGCATTGATTTGGCCAGTACCGCGCTGGCGCGGTCAGCCCAGCGGTTGGGCCGGGCCAGCGCCGCCCTCGCCCAGATGACGGCCAACGCATGGGCAGGCCGTGGCCATCGCGCCCATCTGGACCCACTGGGATTTGCCACCCTCGACTGGGCGTGGTTGCTTGAACAGCCTGAAGACATTCGCCTGCGGCTCCTCGCCGGCCTGCTTGACGCCATCGGCGGGCAACCCGAGGCCATGTCACTGGGGCAACTTGAGCGGCTCACCATGGGGCGCGACTGGTACCCGCTGACCGGCACCGTGCATGGCGTGGACATCCAGCAGGGCCGCAGCGGCTTGGTCCTGGCGCGCGAATGGGGCCGGCGGCAACCGAAGACAACAGATCTATTCGCTGGTGCACCGAAGCCTTGGCCCCTTTTGTGGGATGGTCGCTTTGTGCTTAACGGCGCGCCGCTAACGACGACCGATCTCACCATCCGCAGTTTGGGCCCCGAAGGCCTCGCGGCCCTGCGTGCCCCCCCACCACCAGCGACGTTAGCGCCCACGCGCGCGCTTTGGAGCCTGCCTGCAATGTTCTCCGGCTTCGATCTGGTTGCAGTGCCCTCGCTCGGCTTTTTTGCCGGGGCATTGGCCCTCAATACCGTGCGTGGCGATGACGCACCGCTGACCTGCACCTTTGTTGGTCCGGCCTTTGCATCGCCCGCGCCATCAGCCTTTCGATCAGGCCAAACGGGACGCGCAACAGAACGTGACGTTTGAACAGGGGTGAATAGGTTGATTTTCTCCGGTTGCGGCTTGGCAAAGGGCGCGGCGGTACCTAAGTTCACCCACAGCGTCGGCGCGGCTGATACCGGCGTATTTGATCCCTCTGATTGTCTTTGCCTGATTGGCGGCAGCCAGAGGCAGCATGGTCCGGATAGGCAGCACCCGAAACCGGATCTGATCGACTTGAGCACTTGTATCATCGGCCAGCGCAAAGGACCGTCATGAACTCCAATTTCCGCAATTTCGCGATCTGGGTCGTGATCGTCCTCTCGATGGTCGCGCTGTTTAACCTGTTTCAGAACAATCAGTTATCGAGCCGGCGCCCGGGCTTGATCAGCTATTCCGAATTCGTGAACGGCGTTGAATCGGGCTCCATTGGCGAGGTCGAGATCCGCGGTCACAAGATCACCGGCACGTTCCGCGACAAGGGCACCGAATTCTCGACCGTGGGTCCTGAAGACCCTGGCCTCGTGGACCGCCTGATCAAAAAGGGCGTCAAGTTCACCGCCAAGCCGACCGAAGACGAGATGCCGACCATCCTGTCGGTGCTCGCCAACTGGTTCCCCATGCTGCTGCTGATCGGCGTGTGGTTCTTCTTCATGCGTCAGATGCAGTCCGGCGGGGGCCGCGCCATGGGCTTTGGCAAGTCCAAGGCCAAGCTCCTCACCGAGCGGCAGGGCCGCGTGACGTTTGCTGACGTGGCCGGCGTTGACGAAGCCAAGGTCGACTTGGAAGAAATCGTCGAATTCCTCCGCGATCCCGGCAAGTTCCAGCGTCTCGGCGGCAAGATCCCGCGCGGCGCGTTGCTGGTTGGGCCCCCAGGTACTGGTAAGACGCTGATCGCGCGTGCGGTCGCCGGCGAAGCCAACGTGCCGTTCTTCACCATTTCGGGCTCCGACTTCGTCGAGATGTTCGTCGGCGTCGGTGCGTCCCGCGTCCGCGACATGTTCGAGCAGGCCAAGAAAAACGCGCCGTGTATCATCTTCATCGACGAAATCGACGCCGTCGGCCGCCATCGCGGTGCCGGCCTCGGCGGCGGTAACGATGAGCGCGAACAGACGCTCAACCAGTTGCTGGTCGAGATGGACGGCTTTGAAGCCAATGAAGGCGTGATCATCATCGCCGCCACCAACCGGCCCGACGTGCTCGATCCTGCCTTGCTGCGTCCCGGCCGCTTCGACCGTCAGATCACCGTGCCGAACCCCGATGTCGGCGGCCGTGAAAAGATCCTCAAGGTGCACATGCGCAAGGTGCCGTTGGCGCCTGACGTTGACGCGCGCATCATCGCCCGTGGCACCCCCGGCTTCTCGGGTGCCGATCTCGCCAACCTGGTGAACGAAGCAGCTCTGCTCGCCGCCCGCCGCTCCAAGCGGATGGTCACGCAAAATGAGTTTGAAGACGCCAAGGATAAGGTGATGATGGGTGCAGAACGCCGCTCCATGGTCATGAGCGACGAAGAGAAGCGCCTGACAGCGTATCACGAAGCTGGCCACGCCGTGGTCGGCCTCAGCGTGCCGGCCGGCATCCCCGTGCACAAGGCGACGATCATTCCGCGCGGCCGTGCGCTCGGCATGGTCAAGTTTCTGCCCGAGGGTGATCGCTATTCGATGAAGTTTGTCGAGTACACGTCGCATCTGGCTGTCGCGATGGGTGGCCGCGTTGCCGAGGAGATCACCTTCGGCAAGGAAAACATCACCTCGGGTGCCTCCAGCGACATCCAGCAGGCCACCCGCATGGCGCGCGCCATGGTCACCCAGCTTGGGTATTCCGATGAACTCGGCACCGTAATGTATGGCGAGGCCCAGGAGGAAGTGTTCCTCGGCATGTCCATGCAGAAGCAGAACAATATCTCGGAAGCCACCGCGCAGAAAATCGACCAGGAAGTGCGCCGCTTCGTGGCCCAAGGCTACGAAGATGCCCGCAAGATCCTGACCGACAATCGCCAGGGACTGGAAGCGATCGCACAAGGTCTGCTGGAGTTTGAAACGCTGACCGGCGCCGAGTGCATCGCCCTGCTGCGCGGCGAAAAGATCGTGCGCAAAACCGACGAGGAAGATCGTGGCCAGACCGGCCCCGCCGTCCCCGTCACCGGCAAGCCGCCGCGCCCCCGCGACGAACCCGGCCTCGGCGAGCTCGCCCCACAGACGTGAGGTCGCGAACCATGCCCCACCGCCTGCTCCTTGTGCGTGCCTATTGGGACGACATGGCAGGCGTGTGGGTCGCAACCAGCGACGACGTGCCCGGTTTGGTAACTGAGGCAGACACGTTCGAAGCCGTGCGCGATAAAGTTCTGTCGCTGATCCCGGAGTTGATGGCCGACAACGGCTTAAGCTTCGATGCAAACGCGCAGCTCATTCACATCATTGCCGAGCAGACATCGCGGGTGGCGGTTCCCGCACTAACGCCCTGATGGCGACTTATGAGAAAGACGTCCGCCGCATTCTGTTGGCGAATGGCTGCACGCTCGTCAGACAAGGCAAAGGTGATCACGAAATTTGGCAAAGCCCACTATCTGGCAAACGCTTTGTCGTCGATGGTAAGATCAAGTCGCGACACACCGCCAACGCCATCATGAAGCAAGCCGGCATCGACAATCATTTCTGAGCCGCAGAAACCATCGCCTGCGCGGTCGCCACTCCAGCTGAGACGCCCCCGTGCCGTTCTCACGATCCCCCTACAGCTATCGCGGCGACATGGCCGTCCCCGCTTTCGCCGACGACAAGCCGATTATCATTTTTGACGGCCACTGCGTCCTCTGCTCGGGCTGGGCGCAGTTCGTCATCCGCCACGATCCGACAGCGAAGTTCCGCCTGCTTGCAGCACAAACGCCGCTGGGGCATGCGCTCTACGAACACTATGGCCTCGACCCAAAGAACTACGAAACCAACATTCTGCTTGCTGACGGCACCGCCTGGTTCAAGTCGGAAGGGTCGATCCGCATGGCTGAAGGCCTCGGCTGGCCGTGGCGGTTGGCCGGCGGGTTTCGTCTGCTGCCGCGCGCCCTGCGCGATCGCGCCTATGAAGCCCTGGCGCGCAACCGCTTCCGGATCTTCGGCCGGCATGAGGTGTGCTTCACCCCAACGCCCGACATCGCCGCCCGGTTCCTCGCCTGAATAACCTGTGACAACGCTGCCTCGGCATACCATTGCCGTGGGCGCTCGCGCCTAACGCAGTGAACAATCGCGAGGCATATCCCGCCCCGTGCTTCGGCACGTCAACCGGCCGAACGGCGTACTCGCCGTAACGGTCTGTCCGAGAACGAGGGTATTTCGCGGCCAGAACGTCAGTGAATATGAATTTAGGTTCCCTGGAGCGGTCGCACCTGGGGCGCGCGGAGTGCTTGATCCAATCGACGCTTCGCGTGGTTTGTCGCTGGGCTCTGGCTTGGGCCGCGCCAGAGCGACACACGAGCCGGACTGTTCGACTTCGCCGTTTGCGCAGCGCAAGGGACAAACCCGCACGAGTTGACTTGAGACGGCGCTCCAGGCGTCCGGACTGGGCTCAAAGTCCTTCAACGCCAGACCTGTCCGTCGTTGAAAGGCTTCTAGACTGGTGCGCGAGCCTTGCCCCCAATTGCCATCGACGTCGTTGACATAGCAGCCAACGCGCTTCAATTCCTGCTGCAGGCGGCGGGCAAGATCGTCAGGGGCGGGCAGCGCCGCCACACGTCCGCCAGCCGCAGCGGGCGGCAATGCAGCAACGCGCACCGCTGTTGCGTCGCGCTGGCCGGCCTCCTGCGACGCGCTGCGCGCATCCAACGCGGCGTATTCTGCGGCCTTCTGTTTGGTCTCCGCCAGCGCCAAGGCCTGTTGTGCTGCTTGCGCTTCGGCAGCCACGGTTGCCAGTTTGCGCTCGAGTTCAGCGGTGGCGGCGGTGCGCTCGGCCCCCGATTGGGCCCGCATGCTGGCTTGCTCGGCCAACAATTTCTGCTGTGTCTTGCGCAAGTCCTCCTCGCGGGCGGCGGCCTGCGCACGCTCGGTCTGGGCAGCCGCGACATCGGCATCCGCCAGCGCCCGCTGCCGCTCTGCAAGCGCCAGCGCCTCACGCGCCAAGCGCGCCTCGTCGAGAGCTTTTTGCAGCGCCGCCGTTTGCTTGGCCTCTTGCGTCTTGCGCTCGACCTCGAAGAGCCGCGCCGCCTCCCGCTGGGCGATTTCCGCCTTCAATCGCTCGATCATCTGCGCGGCCGTCGTGGCGAACACGCCGTCCGGGAACCGCTCGACAAAACGCTCAAGCGCAGCAACATCGCTCGTCGAACGCACGCTCTCCCACAACGCGATTTCAGCCGGCATACTGGGCTCGCCGGTCAAATAGATGCGCCGGGTCAGACCATTGCTCTCCCAGGGCTGTTGCGACCCGCCGGTCGCGGCGATCACCGTCTCCTTCACGTTCTGGAAGAGGTTTAAATGGTCGAGGCCCTGGCGGTTGAGTTCTTTTGCAAGTGCGGCCGCATAAGGCCCGCTTGCTGTGCCGCGGTCAGACGCGCTGCGTCCCGGCGCGCTGGCGTAGGCCACGAACACACCCTGCTGCTCGGCAACGGCCACCAGCCCTTTTGATGTTTCACGCGTTGGCAGCTGCAGCTCATTACGGCACGCATCGAACACGACAAACTTGACGGCCCCGCGCGCACCATCCAACAGCTTCATGATGTCATCGAGTCTCAGGCTCTCGTCCCAGAAGGCCGCGCTGCCTGGGTCGCGCGCATCGACCGGGATCAGATAATTGGTGTTGGTATCTTTCTCCGCAGCACCGTGGCCGGAGTAGTACAAAAAGCCAATCGATCCGGCACCGCCTGCATTGAGCTGGCGCACGAGATCGCGCACCGCCCCCAGAATAGTACTACGCCGCGCGTCTTTGACGAGCGGAAGGATCTCAAAACGCTGTTGCTTGAGCGACTCAGCCACAATCGCGATGTCGTTGTGCGGGTTTTTGAGCACGCCAACCGACGTGTCATAGGCCTGATTGCCGATCAGCAGCGCGAAGCGCTTTTCTTCCGCAAAGGCCGGACTCGCCAGCACATAAGCCGCCATCAGCGTTGAAATTATTGAAAAAAACCGCACATTCCTCATGGCTTCACCCATTCAGAACAACTACTCAACAGGTAAATCATAGCACTGTGGACGCGTGCAGGTAAGACTCGTCGTCAAAAAAATGGCCGGTCCAGCGCACACCGGACCGACACGCCGAACCCATGCCGCCAAGTGCGTCGGCGAACCTCAAGTTTGACGTTTCGCTCTTGAACAGCGCAAGACGCTGCAACGCATGTGCGCCCTACGAGTCGTCATCCCCATGGCCAAACCTGCAAAATTGCAATTCGTCTGCCAGAACTGCGGCACTGCGCACCCCAAGTGGGCAGGCAAGTGCATGGGCTGCAACGAGTGGAACACGTTGCAGGAAGAAGCCGATCTGGCGGCCACACCCGGCTCGGGGCTGAAGGCCGCCAACAAGGGCCGCACCATCGTCATGGAAACCTTGGCCGGCTCGACGCGCGAAGCGCCGCGCATGCCGAGCGGCATGGCCGAGGTGGATCGCGTCACCGGCGGCGGCATCGTGCCGGGGTCGGCGCTGCTGATCGGCGGCGAACCGGGCATCGGCAAATCTACGCTGCTGTTACAGCTGACCGCTGCCCTCGCCACGCAAGGCCGTCGCGCGCTCTATTTCTCCGGCGAGGAAGCCACCGCCCAAGTCCGGCTGCGCGCCGAACGGCTCGGCCTCAGAGATGCGCCGGTCGCCCTCGCTTCTGAAACCAACCCCTCCAACCTCCTCGCTACCTTAGACCCGGAAAAGCGCGCCGATCTTGTCGTCATCGACAGTATCCAAACCCTCTGGGCGGATGGGCTGGATGCCGCCCCCGGCACCGTCAGCCAGGTGCGCGCCGCAACCCAAACGCTGATCCGCTACGCCAAGCAGACCGGCGTGGCAGTCCTGCTGGTCGGCCACGTGACAAAGGAAGGCTCCATCGCCGGCCCGAAGGTGATCGAGCACATGGTCGACACGGTGCTGTATTTCGAAGGCGACCGCGGCCATCCGTTCCGCATCCTGCGCGGCATCAAGAACCGCTTCGGTGCGACCGACGAAATTGGCGTCTTCGAGATGGCGCAGGAAGGCCTGATCGAGGTCGAGAACCCTTCAGCCCTCTTCCTCGGCGACCGCGATGCGAAGTCACCCGGCTCGGCCGTGTTCGCCGGCATGGAAGGCACCAGACCCCTTCTCGTGGAAATCCAGGCGCTGGTCGCACCGTCATCGCTGGGCACGCCGCGCCGCGCCGTCGTCGGCTGGGATACGAACCGGCTGTCGATGATCCTGGCTGTGCTGGAAGCCCGCTGCGGCGTCTCGTTCGGCAAACACGATGTGTATTTGAACATCGCGGGGGGCTTGAAAGTGTCGGAACCGGCCGCCGATCTGGCCGCCGCTGCAGCGCTCCTCTCCTCCATGGCCGGGGTCGCATTGCCGCAGGACGAGGTCTACGTCGGCGAAGTCAGCCTGTCGGGGGCCATCCGGCCGGCCGGCCACATGCTCTCGCGGCTCAAAGAAGCCCAGAAACTGGGCTTCAAACGAGCCGTCATCCCAGCCGGCGGCGAGCTGGACACATCTGCGTTTACCATTGCGATCAAGCGGCATCCGCACCTGCAGGCCTTGACTGCCGTACTAATGCCCGACTGACAGGCCACGGTTGTATCTCAGTGTGGTGGAAATCACTGCTGGTACGCGCCGCCGGGGCGTGGAATCGTGCTAGCGGCCAAAGGCGACTGATGAGTAAAGCTGGATCGGAAGCCTCTGGGTACCGATATCGACGCAACTGCCGAGGGACATGATCGATGACGGCCTCGTATCTGGATGCTGGCGTGCTGGCGCTGGCTCTTATTTCTGGCCTGCTCGCCATGTACCGCGGTTTCAGCCGTGAAGTGCTGTCGATCGGGTCGTGGCTGGTGGCCGCCGGTGCTGCCGCTTACTTCGTGTTCTTCCAGAAAGCATTGGCCGACGATATCTCCGTGAAAATGGGCATTCCAAGCGTTCAGATCACGCAAATCGGCGTCGGTGCCATCATCTTCCTGATCACGCTGATCGTCGTGCACCTCATCACCTCGCGCATTTCCGACCTCGTGCTGGATAGCCGCATCGGCATGATCGACCGGGTACTCGGCTTCGGTTTCGGTGTCGCCCGCGCCTTCCTGCTGGTGCTGATCCCTTACATGGGCCTCGCCGCCATGGTCGAAAAGAAAGAACAGCACCCCGATTGGGTCCGCAACTCCTACGTCGTCGGCATGATTTCACCGACTGGGGACCAGTTGGGTGCCTACCTCAAGGCCAAGGTCGACACGATCATGGCCAAGAAGGCCGAAAAGACCTGAGTTTCGATCCGCGGTGCATTCACCTCGCGGTCAATTGTCACTTGGTCGTTGGGTGAGTTGCTGTCATGCAGCTGTTGTGATTGAACGCGTTGAGCCCTCTTCACGGGACCACAGGCGGGATACCCTATGACACCCCATCCTTTGTGCGCGCCCGGCTTGACCGATTTCGACTTCGATCCCGAAGATGACCGCCTGCACGAAGAGTGCGGTGTGTTCGGCGTCATCGGCAATTCGGAAGCCGCCGCCCTCACCGCCCTCGGCCTGCACGCACTCCAGCATCGTGGCCAGGAAGGTTGCGGCATCGTCGCCACCGACGGCAAGACCTTCAACATCGAGCGCCGCCAGGGCCTCGTCGGCGACAACTTCTCCCGCCGCGACGTCATCGAGCGCCTCAAAGGTTCCCTGGCGATGGGCCACAATCGCTACTCCACCACCGGCGAAGTGGCGCTGCGCAACGTGCAGCCGTTCTTTGGCGATCTCGAAACCGGCGGCTTCGCGCTCGG
>JANNEU010000195.1:0-6643 GCA_031379035.1 Hyphomicrobiaceae bacterium
GACGAACGGGATGGTCCCGAGGGTTGCCCGGCCCCAGTTAAACAGCGTCGCGTACTGGGCGTAGCCCAACGTGTTAAAGACCGCGTTCGCAATGAACAGAAAGCCGAGAAACAGAAAGAACGGCGGCAGCCACCAGCAGAAGTGATAGACAAGCCGCTCAGCTTCGCCCGTCAGGCCAAACCCCTGTGCAATGAGCCCTGGCGACAACGCCAGTGCCAGCCATGCGACAAGAGTGAACCAGAACGTAATCTTCGCCGCCTCTGACACCGTTTGCCGGACCCGGCCAAAATCCCGCGCCCCGTAGTTCTGACCAATGATGGCACCCAGCGACCCCGAAAGCGCGAAGATAGCGCCGAACGCCACTGGATTAACGCGGCCGTAGACGCTCCACGCGGCAACCGCCGCATCCCCATGGCCGGCCAGTGCCGTCGTCACAAACGCATTGCCAGCTGGTGTCGCGAGATTGGTCAGCACCGCCGGCGCTGCCACCGCCAACACGCGCATCGCATCGCGACGCACAGCGGCCATCGATGGCCACTGCAGCAGCCCGTGCACGCGCGCGACGCCTAACAGCCCAACCACCATCGTCGCCGCTCGCGCGCACACCGAGGCCCAGGCCGCGCCGTTCATGCCACCAGCCAGCCAGAAGATGAAAATTGGATCGAGCACCACGTTGATGATTGCTGCTGACAACGTCACGTACATCGCGCGCTGGGCGTCGCCGACTGATCGCAGGATCGCGCTGCACGTCATACCAATGGCGATCAGCGGGAATGACGGAAACAGAATACGCAGGTATTCGCCGGCCAGCGTGAGTGTGCGCCCGGTCGCGCCCATGCTGGCGAGCAGCGGGTCAAGAAACGGCAGGACCGCCAGCGCAATGGCGCTGCTGATCACAGTCGTGATGACCAGCGCGCTGGTCGCAATGCGCCGCGCTTCTTGCCGCTGTCCAGCCCCGACCGCCGGTGACACCACTGCGGTCGCGCCGATGGCCAGGCCGATGCCCATCGAGATCGAGAAAAACAGCAAGCTGCTGGCATAGCCAACCGCGGCCAGAATCTCGGTGTCGCCGAGTTGGCCCAAAAAAATCAGATTGGCCAGATCGCCAACGAAAATCGCCATCAGACCGACCGCACCCGTCCCTGTCATCACCAGGATGTGGCGACGGATAGAGCCCGTAACGAAACGTGGTGCAGGTCGGTCGCTCGAAATGGCAGGGGTCATAGAGCGCACGGGCGGCTGGAAACTCGAAGGCCCACACAAGAGTGGCCCAAAACACGACGGCCGGCACCTTTTCGGGCACCGGCCGCGTGGACGCGCGTGACGCGCGTCCTTCCCCCGTAACACATGTCCCGCGCGATCACTTCGCCTGCTTGAGGTAGGCAATCACGTCGCGGCGATCCTGCTCATCCTTGAGGCCCGCGAAGGCCATCTTGTTCTTCGGCATGTAGGTGAGCGGGCTCTCCAGATATTTGAGCAGCTCTTCCTCAGTCCACACACCACCGGCGGCACCTGCTGCCTTGTTGGAATCCGAGTAGTTGAACCCTTCAACCGCGCCGATCTTTCGGCCAATAAGGCCCGTAAGGTGCGGACCAACCTTGTTCTTGGCGTCCGCTCCCACGTCATGGCAGGCGCGGCATTTCTTGAAAACGTCCTCGCCTGCTTCGGCATTGCCCTGTTGGGCATGTGATACGCTTGGAATAAGCGCCAGACAGCTCAGGAGCAAGGTCGTGCGCGCAAGCCTGTGCATAGGGGGCTCCAATTGCTAGGTTTAGATAGCAATGGGCTAACACACCGTCCGGAGCGCTCCACGTGACCAATGGCAGCAGTGGAAGCGCGCCGTTCGCAAGGTTAGCGTGTCGCGGGCTGCGGGCGCGCCGCCACACCGGCCGCGCGTGCCACCCGGGCTGCCGTCTCCGCTTTGGTTGCAATCTTAGCCGGAGATCCGGTCATTGCCTGATCGAAGGATTTATCCCAATAGGGTTCGCTGCCGTAGAGGTCGGACAGGAATTCGATCAGCGCGTTCACCTTCGTCGGCATGAAGTCGCGGCATGGATAGACCGCATAGATCGCGACCGCGTCCGAGCCTTTGTACTCTGGCAGCACCACTTTCAGCTCGCCGCGCTGCAATTCCGGCCCGATGTCCCAGATGGAGCGCAGGGCGAGGCCGAGCCCGCTCATGAGCGCGGTGCGGACAAACTCGGCCGAATTTGAGCGGATGTTGCCCTTGACGCGGATCTGTTCGGTGCCGTTCGGGCCATGCAGGCGCCAATAGTCTTGCGCGCCAGCGGAGAGGCAGTTGTGCATGTCGAGTTCGGCCAGTGTCGCCGGCGTGCCGTATTTCTCGAGATATTTCGGCGACGCGCAGATGACCCGGCGGTCGGCGGCAAGCTTTTTCTGAACCAGCGAGCTGTCCTGCAGTTCGCCGATGCGGATGGCCACGTCAAAGCCGCGGCTGATGATATCGACGAAGTCGTCGGTGAGATGGAAGTCCAGCTCAATCTCAGGGTATTTGCCCAAGAAATCAGCAAGATAGGGCGCGATGTGCTGGCGGCTGAAGGAGGTCGGTGCGGTTACTTTCAACAGGCCGCGCGCCTTGGTGTTACGGCGGGAGACAAAATCTTCGGCTTCTTCAACCAGGTTCAGGATGTCGACGACGCGCTTGTAGTAGCCTTCACCTGTTTCAGTGAGCGTCAGTTGGCGGGTCGTGCGCTGGAACAGGCGGGCACCCAATTCTTCTTCCAACAGGCTCACGCGCTTAGACACGACGGCGGGCGAGAGCCCCATTTCGCGGCCGGCGGCGCTCATATTGCCGGTTCGCGCGACGCGGGCAAAGATGTCGAGATCGGTAATGGCGGTCACGGCACTATCCTTCGGGTCGTGAGGCAGACAAAGAGTGCGATGGTCATCCGGCGGCAGGTGCCGCTTTTTGATGCAACTCGCATTCGGGACAAGCACTTTCCATCTTTAGGAATACCCTGTCGTATTGGCCAATGTTTGTCTACGATATGGATCAATTGAAAGGTCAGTTTCTACGATTTGACGAAAATGCCGTCTTCATTAGTGGAGGTGCCTGCCCGCCGCCGATCGCGCGGTAGGGTGCCGCATCGGTTGCCCACGCCGCGCGCGGCCTCTCGTCAAATCAAGCTTAATGCGTGTATGCGTGTGCCAAGGGTTGAATCCGGGCGTGCCGGGCTTGCAAGGGCCCAAACCGCGTGCCGTGAGGAGCTTGCCGTTATGACATCCATCGTGCTGCCGAACCCAGACGCCGCCATCGTCAAGCGCCGCCCCGCGATTGTGGCCGAACTGCAGAAGCTGCTCGGTGCCGACCGTGTGATTGGCGATGAAGACGGCCGCCGCGCTTACGAGACCGACGCGCTCACGGCTTACCGCCGGATGCCCCTGGCGGTGCTGCTACCGCGCTCAACAGAAGAAGTGGCCGCAGGCCTCAAGTACTGCCATGCCAACGGTATCAAGGTAGTTGCACGCGGCGCGGGCACGTCGCTCGCTGGTGGCGCGCTGCCCGCCGAAGATGCCATCGTCATCACCGTCTCGAAGATGAGCCGCGTGCTCGATCTCGACTACCCGAACCGCACAGCGCGCGTCGAAAGCGGCATCACCAATCTCGCCATCACCAGTGCCGTTTCCAAAGAGGGTTTCTTCTACGCGCCTGACCCCTCAAGCCAACTGGCCTGCACCCTCGCCGGCAATATCGGCATGAACTCCGGCGGCGCGCACTGTCTCAAGTACGGTGTCACCACCAACAACGTTCTCGGCGTCCGCATGGTGCTGATGGATGGCGAAATTGTCGACATCGGCGGGGCCCATCTCGACAGCGGCGGTTACGATCTGATGGGCCTCATCGTCGGTTCGGAAGGCCAGTTCGGCATCGTCACGGAGGCCACAGTCCGCATCATCAAGGCCGCCGAAGGTGCACGCCCCATGCTGCTCGGCTTCGGGTCGAGCGAAGTCGCCGGTCAATGCGTCTCCGCCGTGATCGGCGCAGGCATTATTCCCGTCGCCATCGAATTCATGGATCGGCCCGCCATCCAGATCTGCGAGGCCTTCGCCAAGGCCGGCTATCCGATGGATGTGGAAGCGTTGCTGATCGTCGAAGTCGAAGGTTCCGAGACCGAAATCGACGATCAGCTCGAGGCCATCACGACGATCGCCAAGAAGTTCAACCCCAGCGTCATCAAGATCTCCGACAGCCCCGAGATGAGTGCCAAAATCTGGAAAGGCCGCAAAAGCGCGTTCGGTGCCGTTGGCCGCTTAGCCGACTACATCTGTATGGATGGCACCATTCCGCTTGGCAAACTGCCGGAAGTCCTCGTCGCCATCACCGAAATCTGCCAGCGGCATGGTCTGAAGGTCGCCAACATCTTCCATGCCGGCGATGGCAACCTGCATCCGCTCATTCTCTACGACGCCAACGACCCATCAAGCGCCGAGCGCGCCGAACTGGCCGGCAACGAAATCCTCACGCTCTGCGTCAAGGTCGGCGGTTGTCTCACCGGTGAGCATGGCGTCGGTATCGAAAAACGCGACCTCATGCACGTGCAGTTCAATCCCACCGATCTGGCGCTGCAGATGCGGATCAAGACGGTGTTCGATCCTGAGTGGCTGCTGAACTCAGCCAAAGTGTTCCCCCTCGACGCCCGGCTCAGAGCCGAGGCCATCGAACCCCGCGCCGCCGCCTGAAGGAAATTCCACACGTGTCCTTAGCAGCCGACTTGCGGCCCGAAAGCGAAGCCGCTCTCGCCGACATTATCAAAACCGCTCATGCCTCGCGCGTTGGCCTCGAGATCATCGGTGGCGGCAGCAAGCGTGCCATCGGGCGTCCCACCAACTCAGCGCACCTCCTGTCGACCCGCGGCCTGCGCGGCATCACGCTGTACGAACCCAACGAGATGGTGATGGCGGCGCGCGCCGGCACGCTGCTCTCGGAAGTGCAGAGTGTACTCGCCAAAAACAAGCAGATGCTCGCGTTCGAGCCGGTGGAGTTGGCCAATATCGTCGGTGGCGACGCACGGCAGGCAACCATCGGGGCCGTGTTTGCGACCAATGCGTCGGGCCCGCGCCGCATCACGGCCGGCGCTGCCCGCGATCACCTGATGGGCATCCGCGGCGTCAACGGCCGCGGCGAGATCTTCAAAAACGGTGGCCGCGTGATGAAGAATGTCACCGGCGTCGATCTCTGCAAGGGTCTCGCTGGCAGCTGGGGTACCTTGTCAGTGTTCAGTGAAGTGACATTCAAGGTCATGCCGCAGCCGCTGGCATCGACAACGCTGGTGCTGCTCGGGCTGACGGATTCAATCGCAATCGAGGTTCTATGCGCCGTCATGGGCACGCCCTATGAAGTGTCCGGCGCGGTTCATGTCCAGCAGTCCCTCGCGGTCACGCTCGATCACATGGCGATGCGTGGTGCTGGGCGGGCGGTCACCGCCTTCCGCCTTGAAGCAGCACCGAAGTCCATTGCCTATCGGACAGAGAAGCTGCGTGATGCGTTGCGCCCCTATGGCGAGTTGGCCATGCTGGAGCAGGTGAGCTCGGAAACGTTCTGGGATGAGATGACCCGGCTCAGTGTCTTTGACGCCAGCGATCACCCCGTGTGGCGCATTTCGACCGCACCAACCAAGGGCCCGGAAGTGGTCGCCGCGATCGGCCGCTACATGCCTGTCCGCGCGCTCTACGATTGGTCCGGCGGACTGGTCTGGCTGGATGTGCCGGTCATGTCGGATGCCGGTGCCGCCGACGTGCGCCGCGTCATCGCCAGCTACGGTGGTCACGCCACGCTCATTCGCGCGACCGCATCAACACGCGCCGCCACCGACGCTTTCCAGACCCTTGAGCCCGGCGTCGAACGCCTCAGCCAGAAACTCAAAGCCACCTTCGATCCCGCCAACATCCTCAATCCCGGCCGCATGTATGTGGCATTCTAGAAAAGCGCGGCGTGCTGTTCGCGCAAATCCGGGGGCTCTGCAGCTCGGCTTGTTTTGTCTCACGTCTCAAATGCTAAACTCCGTCATGGCCGCGCAGGCGGCCACCCAAGCAAACCACCATTTGTCCGCACAGAAACATCACTTAAAGACTCCCAAAAAAACGATGTGTTAGGATAGCGCAATAAACTTGCCGCTTGCTTGGGTGGCCGCCTGCGCGGCCATGACGAAAAGTAAGCTGCCGACGCGATCATAAGATGGCGTCAGATCATCAAGGTAGCCATGCAGACCACTTTCACTGCCGCACAAAAAACCGATCCGCGCATCGCCGAGGTCGATAAGATCTTGCGCACGTGCGTGCACTGCGGCCTGTGCACCGCCACCTGCTCCACCTATGTGCTGCTTGGCGATGAGCGCGATAGCCCGCGCGGCCGTATCTATCTCATCAAGGATATGTTCGAGCGTGGCATCGCTGCCAGCCCAGAAGTGCAGCATCATGTCGATCGTTGTCTGTCGTGTCTCTCCTGCATGACCACCTGTCCCGGCGGTGTCGACTACATGCATCTCGTCGATCACGCCCGCGCACACATTGCCGAAACCGGGTCGCGCTCGCTGAAAGATCGCGCCATGCGCGCGCTGCTGGCGCAGGTGTTGCCGTATCCGTCGCGTTTCCGCTTGGCGCTCAAGCTGGTCCCCTTCGGCCA
>JANNEU010000222.1:0-5604 GCA_031379035.1 Hyphomicrobiaceae bacterium
CGTCGCTGGCGTCGAGATCTTGTGCGCACGCCGGTGCATGCTGGATTAGTGAGGAGCTGTTCCCTATAAAGTCGAAAGCCCGACGACCCCACGCCCGCGACGAGATCCCATGGCCGGCCATTCCCAGTTCAAGAACATCATGCACCGCAAGGGCAAGCAGGATGCGCAAAAGGCGCGGCTGTTTGCCAAGTTCGCGCGTGAAATAACGGTGGCGGCCAAGACCGGCACGCCCGACCCGGCCATGAACCCACGGCTGCGTCTGGCCATCCAGGGCGCACGTGCCGAGAACATGCCGAAAGATAACATCGAGCGGGCGATCAAGAAGGCACTCGGTGCCGACGGCGAAAACTTCGAGCAGGTGCGCTACGAGGGCTATGGTCCGGGCGGCGTCGCGATTATCGTCGAAGCGTTGACAGATAACCGCAACCGAACCGGTGGGGCCGTGCGCGCCATGTTCACCAAGCATGGCGGCAATCTCGGCGCGACGGGTCAAGTCAGCCATATGTTCACACGCGTCGGCGAGATCATGTTTCCGCCCGCCGCGGCTAACGAAGATGCGATGCTCGAAGCCGCCATCGAGGCCGGTGCCGACGATGTGGTGTCAGACGCCGATGGACATCTCATCACTTGCAGCTTCGACACCCTGGGGTCGGCTGCCGGCGCGCTGGAAGCCAAGTATGGCGCGCCAAAATCCGTTAAAGCTGTGTGGAAGCCGAACCTGACGACCACCGTCGATCAGGACAAGGCCGAGACCATCTTGAAGCTGCTTGGCGTCCTCGAAGAGGACGACGACGTGCAGCAAGTGTTCTCCAACGTCGAAGTCGATGATGCGACGATGGCGAAGCTGTCGGCGTGAGCAGCCAGCAAGCAGCCACTCAGGCGGCGATGGGCTTTGGGCAAGACGGCCTTTGGGTTGCAGCATGCTTTCGTGGCGCGCCAGGAAGCCGGGCTCGCCATCTCAATCCTGCAGATGCTGCATAGCCCGTAGCGTTGAAATTCGCTCGTGAAGCGCTTGGTTAACGCCCGCGGCGGCCCGCACGGTTAACGCCCGCGTCCACGCGTGTCGGCGCGGGCAAATTACGTACAGCGCGGTGGCGCCGCCGCGGGGGCTTGCACCCGCTTGCTGGTCAGGGGCTTTCACCTGCGCGCCTGTCCGGGGCTCTCACCGGCTTGCTCGTCACCGCTTGCAGGTGCTTCAGCTTGTCACCGCGTCTGGGGTCGACCGGCGCTATTTGTCGGCGGTTTCCACCGCGCTGCACGACCGGCAGTCCGGGCTGAGCCGGGGGGCCGATCCATCTAGGTCCGCCAGCGCGCTCGAGACATCGCCGCCAGACCAATCTGTTAAAAGCACTTTAGCACAACTTGAACGGACACAAATCGTTTCTACACTTTACGGTTAAGTCGCGCCCGACAAAGTGCCCCACTGCCCGTTCCCAAAAAAAAACCCGCAGCTCGTAGGGCGGAAGAGGACGCTCTTCGCGTCCGTCATCCGCCGTGTCACGGGCAGCCCCACCACTGCCGTTGCGCCATCCCACCCGTTGCAGCGGATGGCCCCCGGATCGCGTCCGGGGTCTTCCGCCCTACGCGCCGTCGCTTGTTTCAACAAAAATCCACAGCGCGTAGGGCGGATAAGGCGCGCATCAGCGCCGTATCCACTACTTCTTGCTCACATTCCACAGCACCAGGTTGGATGCCACCAGCAGCCCGCTGAGGTTGGTGCGATAGGCCGTCGGCTGCAAGTACTGTCCGAGGTGGATGTGGGTTGGATACTCACTCACCCGCACGCTGACGGCTTCGGCAATGGCTTTGCGCTTGGCCGGATCGGTTTCGCGCGCGTAAGTATCGCGCAGTTTTTCCAGCGCCTCGTCGCAGGGCCAGCCGAAGGTCGCCTTCTCGCACGTGGCGTTGAAGAAGTTGGTCGACACCGGGTCCATGACGTCGATGGAACCCCACGACGTGAAGAACACGTTCCAGCCGCCCTTGTCCGGCGGATCGCGCTTGACGCGGCGCGTCACCACCGTCTGCCAATCGGTCGCCTGCAGATCGACTTTCATGCCGATCTTCTCAAGCAGCGATTTCGCCACCGGTGCCAAGTTCGACAGCGCGCTGACATCGGTCGATTGCATCATAACAACGGGGGTGCCGTCGTAGCCGGCCTCTGCAAGAAGCGCCTTGGCCTTGGCAACATTGCCTTCGAGCCGGTCCTCCAGGCCCTTCGTTGTTTCGTTCGGCGAGCCGCACGGATAGAGCGACTTACAAATTACATAGAACTTCGGATTGCCAACCACCGCGTCGAGGAAATCTTTCTGGTTGAAGGCATAGGCGGCGGCTTGCCGGATTTTCGCGTTGTCGAACGGCTTATGCAGCATGTTGAAACGCATGGCGTATTGGCGGCCCATGGGGGCGGCGACGAACGTGGCGACGTTCTTGTCTTTCTCCAATAACGCCACGAGATCGTGCGTCGGTGCCTCGATCAGATCGATCTCGCCGTTCTGCAGCGCGTTGACCTGCGTCTGGTTGTCGGCGATCCAGATCCATTCGACCCGATCGACATTCACAACTTTGCCGCCAGAGAAACCCGATGGTGGCTCGGCGCGCGGCACGTACTTAGGATTCTTGACATAGACGGCTTTCTCGCCGGGCTTCCATTCGTCCTTCTTGAAGATGTAAGGGCCGGAACCGACCGTATCTGAGAGCTGTGTGTTGGGATCGCCGTCGGCGACACGTTTCGGCATCATGAAGAGGACGTTCGAGGTCGCCTTGCCGAGCGTGTCAACCACGAGGCCGTAGGGCTCTTTCATGGCAAAGGTAAATGTCTTGGCATCGGTGGCTTTGATCTCTTTGATGAAGCCCATGAGCTTCTGACCCATGCCATCCTTAACGGCCCAGCGCTTGATTGAAGACACGCAGTCATCGGCGGTGACAGGCGCACCATCGTGCCATGCAAGCCCATCGCGGAGCTTGAAGGTCCACGTCAGTTTGTCGTCGCTCGCACTCCAGGTATCGATCATCTGCGGCTTGATCGCCAGCTTCTCGTCGAGAGCGAACAGCTGATCGTAAATCATAAAGCCGTGGTGCGTGGTGATCAGCGCTGACGTCCAGACTGGATCGATCACCTTGAGGTCGGAATGCATGGCGGCACGCAGGGTGGATTGCGCCTGTGCTGGCAGCCCTGCGAGGCTGGCCGTCAGCAGTCCTGCCGCCGCCACCGCGTGGCATCTCTTAAGAATCCCAATCATCGTTGTTCGTTCCCGGTCCGGCACCCCATAGCGCGCGGCGGATGGGAGTGAAGCGGAAGGGCGCAAACTCGTCAATCGAGGTCCATCAAGGTCCGCGCGGCACAATCATGGCGATCTGCCCACCGTCGCGTGTGATCTCGACAGGGGTCATGCCAAACAGATCGCCGTCGATCTGCACGACGGTCGGCGGGTCAGCTTCGATCCGCACACGCGTACAGGGATGAATGGAAACCCAGTCGGGATCGAGGGCTGAGCGCGCATCGAGCCGGCCGAGCGCCAGCGCGATAACCTGTGTCGCCAGCTCGACCCGGCTGCGCGCCCGGAACAACAGGACGGCCATGGTAGGCGTTCTGAGCGATACGGCCGATGTCAGCCGGAAGGTGCTGCCGTAGTAACTCGCATTGGTGACGATGGCCCAGGTGCAGGTATGGGCCTGGCCGTCGATCTCGACCGCGATCTGATCAAGCGGACCGGCCAGCGCCGCAAGTGTTGCTGGCGCAAAGGCCGCCTTGCCGATCCATCGCTTGAGGGGTTGGTGTAGGCGGGCGATGATACGGCCGTCGAGGCCGGCACCGGCCATGAGCAGAAACGGCGTGCCGTTCGCACGTCCGAGTTCGATAGGGATGGATGGCCCCTCGCGCAGCATGGTTGCTATGGCGTGGGGCTGGCGCGGCAGACCCAATTCGTGGGCCAGGACATTGCCGGTGCCGATCATAATGGCACCCACGGCGCAGGGCGTTCCGAGTGTCGCTATCGCGGCCTGGCGGACTGTACCATCGCCGCCGGCAGCGATCAGGGCGTCGAAGGCACCCGATTGGGCCGCAGCCCGGGCTTCAACTGCAGCCGCTTCGACGGTCGTGGCGGTCGCGCGCACAACCGAGCCGCCACCGGCCACAAGATCGCGCTCGACCTTGTCAACGACAACGCCCCGCGCGGTGCCGGCCGCCGGGTTGTACATCAGAAAGAAATGCCGCCGCATGGTGCCCTCTGCTCCCCAGCCGGGGCTACCGCCAGCGGCAGACGCCGTCAATGACGCAGGCAGCCAGATCGGGCCTTCCGCCGTGGTTGCGCTGCTGCGTGTGATATGGCATCAGAGCGGCGAAGGTGCCCTTAGGCTGGTTCTGGCCAAGCGCGCCTGACCCGCCCACGACCAAATCGCAATCGCGCGTTTTGCACGGGGTGTCCATTGGAATGCCGGCTTAGCTCAGTTGGTTAGAGCGCTAGATTGTGGATCTAGAGGTCCCCGGTTCAAGACCGGGAGCTGGTACCATTGGTTAGAACCGCCCCGTTTGATGTACTTTGGCGGCTTGCCCGCTGATCCGTTTACGGGTTTGTTGAGGGCTGCAGTGCAGCAGCTCAGCCCGGGAT
The DNA here is from genome assembly GCA_031379035.1 of Hyphomicrobiaceae bacterium. Taxonomy (GTDB): domain Bacteria; phylum Pseudomonadota; class Alphaproteobacteria; order Rhizobiales; family Hyphomicrobiaceae; genus JABFRJ01. Next base: position 4,608 of record JANNEU010000222.1, read on the forward strand.
GTCCCCATGCCGAACCACCCGTCTTTCAAACCGTTCAACTTCCAACGCTGGATTGACGCGAACCAGCACTTGCTGAAGCCGCCGGTCAGTAACAAGCAGCTATTCGACCATCAGACCGGCATGACGGTGATGATCGTCGGCGGGCCCAACCAACGCGTGGATTTCCACGACGATCCGGTCGAAGAATTTTTCTACCAACTGAAGGGCGACATGCTGATCAAGATCGCCGAGGGCGGCAAGATCTACGACGTGCCCGTGCGCGAAGGGGATGTGTTCATTCTGCCGCCGCATGCGCGGCATTCACCACAGCGGCCGGTGCCGGGCTCAGTGGGGCTCGTGGTCGAAGGCACGCGACGGGACGAGGACCGGGATGGCTTCGAATGGTTCTGCTTCAAGTGTGGCGGGCTCGTCCACCGGGTCGAACTGCAGGTCCGCGATATCGTGAAAGATCTGCCGCCGCTGTTCACGGCATTCTACGGCGATGAGGCCAAACGCACGTGCAAGACATGCGGCACGGTGCATCCGGGCAAAGAACCGCCTGTGGGCTGGGCAACACTCTGACGCGCGCGACGCCGTCGCTGCACAGACACATCACTCATAGCGGATGGCCGCTCGCACTGATCCGCCCTCCCGCTGCTCGCGCTTTTTTTGATTGAAGGCCTATGCCCACACCCACCTCCACAGCTCCGCTTGTCGGCATTATCATGGGTTCGCTGTCGGATTGGCCGACGATGCGGAAGGCAGCGGATGTGCTGGAAAAGCTCGGCGTGCCGTTCGAGGCCAAGGTGGTGTCAGCGCACCGAACCCCGGAGCGGCTCTATGACTACGCCAAGACGGCGCGGGATCGCGGGCTTAAAGTGATTATCGCGGGTGCTGGTGGTGCGGCGCATCTGCCGGGCATGACCGCGTCGATGACGACGCTGCCGGTGCTGGGCGTGCCGGTCCAGTCAAAGGCGCTGTCGGGTCAGGATAGTCTGCTCTCTATCGTGCAGATGCC
>JANNEU010000223.1:0-2255 GCA_031379035.1 Hyphomicrobiaceae bacterium
CCCAGTCATCCGGCAAGATTCCGCTTCGTTTGTTTTCGGGCCAACAGTGGCGTTATGCTTCCGGGCACGGATTCCGTGCAATCACCACTGCCGCTTCTTCTTCCCGCAAGAGTCGAAGATTTCATTGCCAAACAGTGTCGCCCGGCGCTTAGATTCAACTAGCAAGTGCAACACCTTGTTGGAACCGAGCCAACATCAGCTCGGGCGTTTTGTAGCCGTGCCTTTTTCTCGGTCTCGTATTTAGTGCTTTTGCGATCTTGTCGCAATCACGTTGCGTTACCGCCTTCATGCACATGCCTTTCGGTAGGTACTGCCGTATCAGGCCATTGAGGTTTTCGTTACTGCCACGCTCCCACGAGTGATAGGGCCTGGCGAAGTAACACTTGATGTGGGTGCGCTCTTCGACTTGCTTGTAATCGTGAAACTCTGTGCCATTGTCGAAGGTAATGGTCTTGAAAGCATCTGACCTGGATCGCACGGCTCGGATTATTGCCCTGCGGGTTTCCACTTTTGTCTTTGCTCCAAGCACCTTGATGATGGCCAAGCCCGTGCTGCGCTCCACCAGGGTCAAGAGGCAATGCGAGCTGTCCTTGCCCATCACCGTGTCGCCTTCCCAATGCCCCAGTTCCTCGCGCAGTTCCACTTCGGCCGGCCGGTCGCTGATTTGCGGTTTTCCCAGTAAAACGCCTCGCGCAGGCCGGCTGCGATAGCGCTTGCGGCCCATCTTCGACATGATCCGGGTGTCTCGGTACAGCTTGCCGTTGCGCTTCTTGTCACGGCGCAAGTAGCGATAGATGGTTTCATGGCTGGGCATGGCAAGCCCCTCGCCCTTGTAGTACCCAATAATCTGTTCTGGGCTCCACAGCTTCTTCAAGCCGGCGTCTATTCTGCGGTAGGTCTTCTGGTCAAAATGCGAGCCGCGGCGGCATCGTCGGCGCCGGGCCATCGCATAACTGTTGGCCTTTTCTGCCCGGTATTTGCCGTCGTGATTGCTGGCATTCCGCCGCAGTTCGCGGCTGATCGTACTGGCAGAGCGATCCAGCAAGTAGCCAATTTCCCGCAAGCTTGAGCCGGCTGCGCGCAGCTTTGTGATCAGGTATCGTTCGTCTTGGGTGAGCTGGTGATACGTCATGGTTGCAACCCCTTCTTGCCGGATGAGGTAGCGGTCAGTATCACCGCTCACCCGCCTTCTGGTCAGGGTGTTGCACTTAGTATGTGAATCCGCGCTTCCTTTCTTTCTTCATTCGAAGAACTCACCTGCGTTTCATCCGGCACTTCATCAACCACCGGGCACGTCGGAGCGCAGGAATTCCGCTTTTCTGGCATGACATGTACGGGCCGCATCCGCCAGTTGACGTGGGTCAATCCCTGCACGCGGACGGTGGCGTAGCTTGGCGGCAGCTGACACCAGGCCATAACCATGCCTCACCAAGCCGGCACGCACATGAAAAACATGGCAGACCAGGCCTGTCCGCTGGGGCTGCGCCTGATGGCGTTTGCTTGTGCACAACTGCTGCACGCCGAAGCCCATCTCGCCCATGATGGAGAGGAGTTGCACGCCGGTATCCACGAAGCGCGCAAATGCCTGCGCCGCGTGCGCGCCATGCTGGCGTTGGGGCGGCGCACGTTCGACGGGCGCGCGAAGCGGCTCGACGATGACTTGGGCCGACTATGCCGGGGACTGTCCCATGTGCGCGATGCGCAGGCGCTGATCGAGGCATTGAGAAGGCTCGACAATTCCGCGCCGGAAGCCGTACGTCGCATCCTGCCGGCCGCCGAAGCGGCGGCACGGCATCGGCGTGATCAGATGCTGGCGGCAGCGCTGGTGAAGGACCCAGGATTCAAGGCGCGCCGTCGCCGACTGGAGGATCTGCGCAAGCGGCTCGTACGCCTGGACTGGCAGGCCGTGGATAGCAAGGAAGTCGCCAAGTCACTGGCTCGTAGCGAGAAACGCGCGATCAAGGCTGCCCTACGCGCAGGACGGCATCCGGACGACGATCAGTGTTGGCACACATACCGGCGGCGCCTGCGACGCTTGCGCCAGCAGCACACGGCACTGTCCGAACTTGGAATCGAACGGCGGCCGATGGACAAGGACCTGCTCGATCGCGCCGAATCGTTGGGCGAATCGCAGGACGACCTGCTGCTGCTCAACCACTGCAGTCGACGTTCACCGTTCCCGCCCAGGCAACGTGCCTTGCTGCGCGCCACGGCTAAGCAGCGCCTGTTGCGCATGCGGGAAGCCTGAGCGGGGC
>JANNEU010000245.1:0-6622 GCA_031379035.1 Hyphomicrobiaceae bacterium
CGCCCAAGCGCGGTGCGGCAACAGCCAAGGTGTTTGTGGACGGCGATAAGGACGCACTGTTTGGCCTCGATACGGCAACCGAAAGCGAGGCAGCGCCAGCCGTAGACCCTCAGGCCATCGCCATGGTTACGGATGGCGGCACGGAACAGGTCTCGGCACGTGCCAAGGCGAAGGCGACTGCACAGTCGAGGGTGCGGCCGGGAGCGGGCCCTCACGAGTGCCCAACCGTCTGACGTGCTTCCGCGCGTTACCAACCAATTGAAGCGTATCGGTGCCACGGCCACATGAAAATTCAGATTGCAATTTCAATCACATAAGAGTTCGCAGTTTCATCCTATCCGGCGCGCCACCTTTCCCGTGTCTGTGAGGGCACGGACCGATGCGGTGATGTGAATCGGGCTCAAAGCGGGGTGGCCCAAGTAGCTGCTCGGGCCACCGTTCAGGCACCTTGAACTGGAACGTCTCAGAAAATTTCCCGATGTCGTGCAGCGCCATCAGGGCGACGATCACCCGACGCGCATTGTCCGGCGACGTTCCGAGCCACTGAGACATGTGGATCAGGTGCCGTGCGTTCGCATGCAGCAGAGCGGCGGCGGCGGCGGCCACATCGAGGTTGTGATACGCAACGGGATGGAAGTTTGGTTCACCCTCGACCGCGCCGCTCGCCTTGCCCCAAAATTCCAGAAAATCTTCCACAAGGATCCCCAGCTGACTGCCGCGCGATCCTCACGAACCTGGTTGTTTGCTCGGACCGCCCACGGCCCCAGCACAGCATGGGACACTCGGAGACAGCGTGAGATATCGGATCGGGCCAAACCGTACTTGTGTGGGAGAATTTATGGGAGAGGACTTTAAATATCCAAATTTCTCAACAAAATCAATGATATTTGGCGGAGAGGGAGGGATTCGAACCCTCGATGCCCTTGCAGGCATGCCGCATTTCGAGTGCGGTGCATTCAACCACTCTGCCACCTCTCCGGATGTCACGAATGCGGCTTCAGCCGCGTCGCAACGACGCCGGGCAATTCTGGCCCGACCCTAGGTGCAACCCACAAGGGCGCAATCGGATCAAATGATCCCGGCAGTGTGGCAAGCCGGGGTTCAATCGCGACGGTGCCTCTTAGGCCACCAAGGACCTGAAAGCAATACGGATCGTGGTGTCAATCCGGCCGGCCTCTGGCAAAACGGCTGTCGGCAAAGGCTGGCTACGCGCGATCAACGCCCACGCGTCAGTCGCAGATTGCCCAACGCGTCAACACGTACGCGATAACCGGGCTCGATGACGGTTGTTGCGTCAAGTTGTTCGATGATAGCAGGGCCGTGGAAGCTGGCGTTGATCGGTAGTTTTTCTCGCGCGTAAACAGCCGCAGAGTGCCACGCCCCCCCGGCATAAAGTTGGCGTTCGCCGATCCGGGATCCGGCAACATCCACTGAACGTGCCGCTGGGTCCAGCAGCAGCGCTAAATCAACGGCTGGTCGGCGGCCGATCACTGAGGTCGTCACGTTGACAAGTTGCGCTTTGATCTCTGGCAGCCGGACCTGAAAGCGTGCGAAATAGGCGACTTCAAAGCGCTGCTGGATCTCGTCGCGCGTGACGGCCGCATGCGGCAGCGCAACGCGAATGAGATGCGTTTGGCCCTGGAACTGCATATCGGCGGCATGCGTTATAGTCGTGCCGATGGTCTCGGCGTGGCTCGCATTGGTCGCGATGCCTTCAGCGGCATGACGCTGCAGGATTTCGGCGATCCGCCCCTCCGGCACAGCGGCCAACGGCAAATTCAGTGTTTGCACATAGTCCTGTCGCAGATCAGCGACCAGACAGCCGAGCGCGTTGGTCAAGCCCGGCCGCGCGGGCACAATCACTTCTGCAACGCCGAGTTCATCGGCGAGCGCCGCTGCATGGAGTGGCCCCGCGCCGCCAAAGGCGAACAGTGCAAACGCGCGCGGGTCATGACCACGGCTGAGCGAGACAGCGCGGATGGCACCGGCCATCAGCGTGTTGCTCAGGGTGAGGATCGCGGCTGCGGCCGCTTCAACGCTAAGGCCAAGCGGCGCAGCGATGTCGCGTTGAATGGCAGCACGGACCTCCGTGATTGAGACGTGGCGTGCGACGGCAGTGAGCTTCTCTGGTGGCAATCGACCGAGCACAAGATTGGCGTCAGTGACTGTCGGCCGTGTGCCGCCACGGCCAAAGCAGATGGGGCCAGGATCGGACCCTGCGCTCTCTGGGCCAACGGTCAACATGCCAGCGGCGTCAAGCCGCGCGATGGAGCCGCCACCTGCGCCAACGGTGCGCACGTCGACCATGGGGACGTGGATTGGCAGCCCATAGTCGATCGTAAGTTCAGCCGACACTTCCGGCACGCCGCCGTGGATCAGCGCCACATCGGTCGAGGTGCCGCCCATGTCGTAGGTGATCGCGTTGGTGAGCCCGGCGGCGGTCAATGTCGCGGCGGCAGCCATGACGCCGGACGCTGGACCAGACATGACGGTTTTAGCGGCCTCGGCGATAACGTGACGGGCAGCAACAGTGCCGCCATTGCCATTCATGATCAGCAGGTCGCGGCTGTAGCCTTGCGCGCGAAGATCGGCACTCAGTTGTGTGATGTACCGATCCAAAATGGGCTGCACAGCCGCATTAACGCTGGCCGTCGTACCACGCTCATACTCCCGAAACTCTGACAGCAAGGCAGCGCCACAGGTGATGTAGGCATTCGGCCAAACGCCGCGCACGATCTCAGCCGCGCGCCGCTCGTGCAGGGAATTGGCATAAGCGTGCAGGAAGTGGATCACGATGCTTTCGCATCCCAGCTCTAACAAGTGCCGTGCAGCGTGCTCAACTTCGTCCTCATCCAACGGCGTAATGACTTCGCCTTGCGCGTTCATGCGCTCGGAAACTTCCAGCCGATGTTGGCGGCTGATCAACGGCTCGAACGTGCCGGTCATGCCATAGGGCTTGGGCCGCGTCCGGCGGCCGAGTTCGAGCGTGTCACGAAAGCCGCGCGTTGTGATCAAACCGACGCGGGCGATCTTGCGTTCCAAAATCGCGTTGGTGGTCGCGGTGGTCCCATGGATGATCAGGTCCATGTCGGCAGGTGTCGCACCAGCGGCCAGCAATGCCGCAAGGACCGTTTCAGCACGATTGCCAGATCTCGTCGGGATCTTCGCAAAACGGACATCGATGCCGGCAGCGCGCGTCGTATAAAGCACCAGATCGGTGAACGTGCCGCCGATGTCGATGCCAACGATAGAGCGCGAGCGTTGGGGCATGGCCGAACCTGTCGAAGATCATAAGTATGCAAACGGTAACGGCCGTGGCAACACCGCGCAAGGCTTGATAAATGCATTCTAGAGTGCTTCCGGGAAAAGCTTGCCCTCGGACTTGATCCGAGGGTGTGCAGCGGTTTTCCCGAAAGAAGCACGACCAAACAAAGAGCTAGGGTCGTTCCTCGATGCATCAAGAGCGGAACGACCCTAGCGCGAAGTTCAGCAGTCCCCTTTGAGCAAAATTGAGATGGCACCGCCTTTCTTGTCGAGTTTGCCCGACGGAGGGGGCATCAATGCCGGTTGGTTCACACTGACCACCAAGGGCCACGGCACGACGCCGATCAGCTCACGTTACGCACCGCGCTCGCCAGAGCCATCGGCGACGTTTCCCCCTCAGAACACCGTTAGTGTCGTACTGATCAGAACAACGCGCGGCGTGATCCGCCCGATCTGAAGCGCGCCGAGTTGATCGACAAAGGCCATTTCCGGATCGTGATCCGCCGCACCGCCTTGCGATCACGTCTCGACGAGTTGTCACTAGATCGAGACTGCCCCGACGCTGGCACCGCCGCAGACGTAGAGCACTTGGCCAGTGACGAAGCCGGCGTCAGGCGCGGTGAAGAACGCGACGGCGCGCGCCACATCTTGCGGTGTGCCGAGACGCTGCACAGGAATGGATTGAGCGAGTTTTTGAAGCCGCGCATCGCCGGCGGGGATCACCTCATGGAACATCTCGGTGCCCTCGATGGGACCGGGTGCAACCACGTTGACAGTGATGCCGTGTTTGCCGAGTTCCAGCGCCCATGTGCGGGCCATGCCGATCATACCGGATTTGGTTGCAGCGTAGACGGTCCGTGTTGCGAGCCCCATGGCTGCGCGCGACGAGATCAGCACGACGCGGCCGAAGCGTTTCGCTTGCATTGACGGCAGAACCGCTTGCAGCAAAGCCAGTGGGACACCGAGGTGCAGTTGGTTCAGCGCCGCGAGATCAGCAACAGATGTGCTCTCGATGAGGTTCGCGCGGATCGCCCCGGCATTGTGGATCAGGTGGGTGACGGCATAGCGACTGGCGATATCACGCGCGGCATCATCTGTGGCTGCGGGATCAAGCAGATCGACGCTGACGCTCTCAAGGCTGGGGTGCGCGAATGTCGGCCGGCGCGCGAGGGAGATGACGTGGTGTCCATCGGCGAGTAATCGCCGACAAATCTCAGCACCGATGCCAGTGCTGCCGCCGGTTACGACGGTGACGTTTGAAGCACTCATAGAGCCCCCGGCACAAGCGCGAGCACACGCAACGGGCTGCCGGAACCTTGCTTGATCTTGAGCGGCGGCGCGATGATCACCGCACCCGTCGGCGGCAACTTATCGAGGTTAGTCAGGCACTGCAGGCCGTACTTGCCGGCCCCATGCAGCAGGGAATGCGCCGGATACGGCGGATCGAAGTGATGCGCCTGTCCGGCGTCGGTGCCGATGGTTTCGACGCCAAATCCGAGAATGTTGCGCTGATCAACGAGAAACCGCACTGCCTGGGGCGCAGGCCCCGGCGTGTGTGCGCCATCGGCTTTGAGGTTGACGTACTCGGTTACGTTACGCTTCGACCAGTCGGTGCGGAACAGCACCCAGCAGCCGGCGGGGATTTTGCCGTGGCCGCGCTCCCAGGCTTCGATGTGGGAGACCTTGAGCGTGAAGTCTGCATCGGCGGCGGCCTCTTTGCTGCAATCAATCACGCACGCCGTCGCGATCAACGTCTCTGGTGGGATCGTATCGACACTGTTGTTAGGCAAGTCGCGGCCCGTCACCCAATGGATCGGCGCATCAAAGTGTGTACCGGTGTGCTCGTTCATCGTGATGGTGTTCCAATACCACGCCGGCCCGCGCTCGTCGTAACGCGACACCTCCTCCATGCGGAACGGCGCGCATTGGCCGAACTCCGGCGGCAGCACGATCGTTGGGAACTCCGATGACAGGGTTTGCGTCAGATCGACGACTGAAATGCGGCCTGCCGCGAGTGCGGCCATCATGGTTGCGAGTTCGGTTGACACTGATGTGTTCTGCGCTGCCATGGCCTCGTCTCCTGGTTAGCCAAGTTCGCGTTCGATGGCTTTCGGATTGGCGGCGAGGCGGGCGCGTACGTCTTCCGCAATGTCGCCGACGTAGACGTCTTCGAGGCCGCGGCGCAGGGCATCGACGATGGCCGCAGCAAGCTGCGCTGGCGTTACCTTTGGCGGTGGCACGGTTTGATACCATTCGGTTTCGAGCGGGCCCGAGAACACGTTGATGACACGCACCCCACCCGGCCGCAATTCGGCACGCAGCGATTGTGACGCGGAGAGCATCGCGGCTTGCGCTGCGGAATGAGCACCATAGGCCGGCCAATTGACTTGCGCGTAGACCGAGAGACAGTTCACCCAGGCGCAAGCGCTGTTCGTGCCATCGGCACCGCGTGCACGCATGGCCGGGCCGAACGCTTGTGCGAGCCGCATCAGGCCAAAATAGCCGGCGTCCATTTCGTCGCGCGCATCGCCAACGCCACGACGGTCGAGCAGCCCCCCAGGCCGCATGTGCGCAGCCGTATTGATCAGAATATCGACTTTGCCGCCAATGGCGGCGGCAAGTTCAGTGGCGCTCTCCGTATCGGTCACGTCGAGGGGCACGATTTCGACGCCGGGCACAGCGGCGAGCGCCTCGCGTCCGGGCACCGGCTTCCATGGATCAGCAACGCCGGCAAAGATGATCGCAGCCCCCGCACGCGCCAGCGCATGCACCATGGCCTGCCCCACGGGGCCGCGTGCGTCCGTTACCAGCACGCGGCGGTGTTTCGGGTCAGCGGTCAATTCGCGCCACTGCGGATCGTCGGCCATGTTGGGGGTCTCCTGCGCGGGCAGCGCGAAGGCCACGGCCTGCCCGCTCTTGTCGAGTTTCCATTCAAGACGTACGGCCGCACCGACGTCCACATCGCCGTGCAGATGGGCAATGACGGATGGGCCAGCATCGAGCACAATCGCGCCGATGCGCCACGGCATGCGCTCGCGGAAATAGGCATCTGGTGAGGTGCGGATGGTAGTTACGGCAGCGACGCGGCCGGCGCTGGATGCTTCTTTCGCAATGATCCGTGATGACAGGCACTTTGGGCAGGCGTCGCGCGGCGGATAGTGAATAGCCCCACAGTCAGCACACGCTGGCAGCACAAAGCGTCCCTGCGCAGCAGCCCGCGTGAAGATCTGAGCGGTCCGGCTGCGCGCAGCAGACGGCAACAAGGGCAGTTGCGTGCGCTTGGTCGGGTCTTTGCGTTTGGGCGGCGCCAGCGGCGGGGTCATCGCTCAGCCCTTTCCAAGAATAGCGGCGCACGAGG
>JANNEU010000251.1:0-1676 GCA_031379035.1 Hyphomicrobiaceae bacterium
CCTGCCGAGTCGCCTCGATTCCGGAAGCTACCTCGCTCTCTGCGCGGGATGTTGTAAAGTTAATTTCTTGACGGCTGCTAAGGCGTGGCCAAGACCGGTGACAGCGAGGGATGGTCCACGACAAATTGGGGGCGGTGGGCCTACAGGACCCGAACGTCGGTAACGGCGACGAAGGGAATATAGAGCTCCGGCGCGTGAACGCTCCCTGTGCTCACATCGCGATCGCTCAGGTCGTCGCACCGGATTCGACCCCGAGCAGGCCATCGAAAGGCCAAAAGGAGACGGACACTCGATTAGCTGGGTATCGACCCGTGAGGGGGCAGACTTCGCTGCGTAAGCGGCACTGAGACGCTGCGCCGGCTGCCCGGCCCACAATCAAAACGGGGTCGACCTCGGAAAACTGGCCGGCGTCAACTATCTTGTCCGGCGGACAACCTAATTGTCGCCGACCAGAAAACAGCTGATGCCGTGTCTACCGTCGGGCGAACGCCAGTGTGCGCTGGGCGAAGTTGACAAGCGCCTGGTCATTGATGACCTGTGTTGCCCATGCCGGGTTGCTGTCGTGATGGAACAAGTTGGCATAGTCCAGGAGGGCTCGAAGCTCCGTTATGTCGGCCTGCCCCAGGATCTGCGCGGGCATGTTTACGCGTTGCTCGCAGATGCCGATGAACGGGCCAAGCAGCCCACCTGGCGGAAATGTGGTGGGGTAGGCAACGCGCGCAAACGCCTCGAGGATTGGGCGCAACGCAGCAGCTACTTGTCCTTCGACAGCCGGATCGGCGGCTTGCAGATATCGGGTCACTAGCTCGTGACGCCGATCATGCTCCGTGATGCAGTCCTGACGGACATCCCATGAAGCGAACGTCGAGCCGGCTCCCGCGCGAACAAGCCTGATGGCCGAGCGGTCGGCTGCGTTCGCGCCCTCCCACAGGTTGCATAGAAAGGGCTTTGAGTGCGAAAGCACGATCACCTGGGCAACGCGGGGAAGCAGCCGACGCATTTCCTGGACGGTGGTCAACGACCGATGCTCATCGAGGCTTGTCATGGGGTCATCGATCATCACGATCTTCTGCGCGAGTTGCTGATCCTGCTCCAGTGAAGCAAAGAAGAAGGCCAACGCAAGCGCATTGCGATCCCCGGCACTGAGCGTGTTGCGGAACGCAGGACCCGCATCGGCCGTCTGGGGTACCGCTGTGTTGTTGATCAATACGCTGAACGAGCAGGCAGACCCCCCTCGCGTATTGACTGAATCGACCTGGTCTAGGCGAAATCCGGCGTTGAAGCGACCCAGATAGTCGTTGATCAGTTGCTGGTAAGCCGGAAAGATGTTCTGCCGGTAGTTGGCCAGGGCGACTCGCGCTTGATCTCTCAGACCCTCGGTTTGGGTCTTCGCCCCCTTCTCCGTCAGGTACGCCTCGCAGCGCGGCGCTACAGTCGCTGAATGACGCGCTCGAGTGCTCCTCAGCTTCGTCAGATCGGAGGTAAGGAGTCGCGTCAAAATAACTTGACTCGGTTTGTTGGTTGTGGTTTAACCCAACCATGCAAGATGATGAAGTGTTGCACGCGATCGAGTCGAAGTATCGATCACTGTACGTGTTGATGTATGAGCGCATGCGTCGGCAATGGGCGGCGGCGGAATCGCGAGCATACGGATGGGGCGGCGTGCGTGCAGTGAG
>JANNEU010000265.1:0-5292 GCA_031379035.1 Hyphomicrobiaceae bacterium
GGCTCGCGGCGAATGCGCTTGACGACTTTGTCGCCGCCCACCTTACGCAAGGCTTCAATCTGCTGACCGATGGTTGCCGGCAAGCCGGGCATGGTCAGATTGCGTCGCGCACCAACCTTTTCGCCATCGATCGTAGCGGCATGCAAAAGGAAGCCGACGGCCGAGCGAGGGCTCGCGTGCCAGTGCATCACGTCATCGGAGACAGGCAGCACGGCTTCTTTGCCGGCCAGTGGCTCGCGGCAGATGTTGGAAAAGAAACCCGACGCAGCCTTGTTCGGCGCACCGGGGCGCACGCAGATGGTGGGCAGTCTGATGCCGATGCCATCCAGCATGCCCTTGCGCGTGTAGTCGGCGAGCAGCAGTTCGCCGATGGCCTTCTGGGTGCCATAGCTGGTCAGCGGCGTGTGGTGGAACTCGTCGTAGATTTTATCGGGGAACGGCGCGCCAAAAACCGCGATCGACGACGTGAACACGACGCGCGGTTTCTTGGCGTCTTTTTCGTAAGTGTGCCGCACGCTCTCCAGCAGGTTGTGCGTGCCGGTCATGTTGATGCGATAGCCCTTGTCGAACTCCTGTTCGGCCTCGCCAGAGACAATGGCCGCGAGATGAAAAATCACGTCCGGCTTGGCGGCGACGAGCCTGTCAGTCTCACCTTTGGCAGGCAGATCGCCGGTCGAGGTTGTGACCGCGAACTTGGCACCTTTTGGCGCTGTGGGTGCCACCACATCGTACAGGCTCAGCTCCGAAATCTCGCGCGTGCCGAGGCGGCCATCTCTTGCCAGGCGTTCGGCCAGCTTGCGGCCGACCATGCCGGCACCGCCGATGATGAGGACTTTCATGCGCTTCTCCCGCGTGTGGGTGGTGTTTGGACACCATCAAACACGGGAGCGGCGTGGATGTCACGTGGCAGCTACGCAGACGAGGTTCGCTTCTTTAATCGAACGCCGGACCGAACGAGTTCGACCGCGGGAAACCCTTCGGCACGATCTTGCCGGCCTGCGCACGGGCACCGGACCAGTCTTTGAGGTCGGCCCAGGTCAGCGTGAAGGTGCGACCGGCCGTGTCGAGCCAGGTCAGGCCTTCTTTCTTGGCGAACACGCGCACGTCGGACAAACCGCCATCGGCGAAGCGCTGCAGGATGACACCCTTACCGCGCGTCATCTCGTTGAGTTCTTCGAGCTTGAAGACCAGCATTTTACGATTTTCGCCCACGGTCGCCACCAGATCGCCGTCGACTGGCACGCAGACCTTCGCCACATCGCCATCGCCGAGGTTGAGGATCTGCTTGCCCTTGCGGGTCGAGGCAATGACTTCCTCTTCAGCAACGATGAACCCGTTGCCCTCGCGCGATGCGACGAGCAGCTTGCGGGCCGGATCATGGGCGAAGATTTCCAGGAAATCGGCGTTCTCTTCCAATTCGATCATCAGGCGGAGCGGCTCACCGTGGCCACGGCCGCCGGGCAGCTGGCTCGGTTCCAACGTGAAGAATTTGCCGTTGGTGGCAAACAGCAAGAGCTTATCGGTGGTCTGAGCGCGCAACGCGCACTTCAAGCTATCGCCCTGCTTGAACTCCAGCTTGGACAGATCCTCTGGGTGACCCTTCAAGGTCCGCACCCAGCCCTTCTCGGAAAGCAGAACGGTGATCGGCTCTTTCTCAACCATCGCGTCTTCAAGGGCCGCATCAATGATCGGCGCATCCGCGAAGGCTGAGCGGCGCTTGCCGAGCGCGGTTTTCTTGGAATAGGTCTCGCGCGTCGCCTTTACTTCCTCGGAGATTTTCTCCCACTGCAGCTCTTCTGAAGCCAATAGGATCTTGATGCCACGGCGCTCTTCAGTCAGCTTCTTGTGCTCACCTCTGATTTCTTGCTCTTCGAGCCGCGACAGCGCACGCAGACGCAGGTTCAAGATCGCCTCGGTCTGCACGTCGGTCAGCTTGAAGCGCGACATCAACTTGGCTTTGGGCTCATCCTCAAAGCGGATGATGCGGATCACCTCGTCAAGGTTGAGATAGGCGATCAGATAGCCATCGAGCACTTCAAGCCGGTGCTCGATCTTTTTCAGACGGAAGTTGGTGCGCCGGACCAGCACAACTTTGCGATGATCAAGCCACTCTTTGAGCACATCGCGAATACTGAGAACATTCGGCACTTGGCCATGGCTCAACACGTTCATGTTCAACCCAAAGCGAACTTCGAGCTGCGAGACACGGAACAGGCTTTCCATCATCGCGCCAGCGTCGATGTTTTTGGTCTTGGGTTCGAGGACAACGCGGATATCCTCAGCACTTTCGTCGCGCGCATCGCCGAGGTAGGGCGCTTTCTTTTGCTCGATCAGGTCAGCGAGCTGAATGATGAGCTTTGATTTTTCGACTTGATAGGGGATCTCGGTGATGACGATCTGATAGCCGCCGCGCGCCAGCTCTTCCTTGTGCCACTTGGCGCGCAGGCGAAATCCACCACGGCCTGTTCTGTAAGCCTCTAAAATCTGATCGCGGGGTTCGACAATGACGCCGCCGGTTGGGAAATCTGGCCCCGGCACCATCTCGACGATTTTTTCAACAGTCGCGTTGGGATGCTTGATCAGGTGGAGCGCCGCCGCACAGAGTTCATCGACGTTGTGCGGCGGGATGTTGGTCGCCATGCCGACCGCAATGCCGGATGAGCCATTGGCCAGAATATTCGGGAATGAGGCCGGGAGAACCGTTGGTTCCTGCACGCGGCCATCATAGTTGGCTTTGAAATCGACAGTATCCTCGTCGATACCTTCCAGCAGGGCCTGCGCCACCGCCGTCATGCGTGCTTCGGTGTAGCGGGCAGCAGCGGGGCTATCGCCATCGATATTGCCGAAGTTGCCCTGCCCGTCGATCAGCGGGTAGCGCACCATGAAATCCTGGGCGAGACGGGCAAGGGCGTCATAGATCGCCATATCGCCGTGCGGATGGTAATCGCCCATCGTGTCGCCAACGATCTTGGCACACTTGAGGGTCTTACCGTCAGGTACAAGGCGTAGCTGCTGCATCGCATAGAGAATACGCCGGTGCACGGGCTTCAGCCCGTCGCGCACGTCGGGCAGCGCGCGCGACATGATCGTCGACAGCGCATACGCCAGATAGCGCTCTTCCAGCGCATCCTTGAGATTAACGGGCTGGCTCGCGGCAGCAGCGGCGGCGTCAAAGGGGAGATTCGGTGTCTTTGCCATGGTGCAGCCCTTAGCCCAGACGGCCGCGCGCGCTCAAGCGCGGCAACGCCACAGCCACACAGAAACAAACAGCTTTGCCGAAACGGCGTTCAGGGAGTGACCTGGGGCCTCAGACCACCCGCGCTTCGCGCACTTGTCACACCACACGCGCTTCGCGCACTCGTCACACCACACGCGCTTCGCGCTCGGGCTCGGTTGAGGCGAGATCGGCGAGAACCGTTTCCCCGCCGATGGCACGCTGGCCAACGGCGACAAGGCAGCCATGGCCCGGCGGCAGGAACACATCGACGCGGCTGCCAAAGCGGATAAGGCCGAAACGCTCACCTTTGCCGATGGTATCGCCCTCTTTGACGAAGGTGACGATGCGGCGGGCGATCAGGCCGGCGATCTGGACGACGGCGATGTCGTAACCGGTTGTGTGTGTCGCGCCCGTGGCGGGCTGGGTGGCAATGACGATGGAGCGGCGCTCATTCTCTTCGCTGGCCTTGTCGAGGGCCGCGTTCAGGAATGCGCCGGGGACGTAGATGGATTTGACCAGCCGGCCGGCAACCGGCGCGCGGTTGATGTGAACATCGAGGACCGAAAGAAAGATCGAGATACGCAGGCGTTCCTCTGAGCCCAAACCAAGCTCGGCAGGTGGTTTGATGCGCTCGATGGAGGAGACACGGCCATCGGCCGGGGAGATCACGAGGCCTTCGCGGAGCGGCGTGACACGCGCCGGATCGCGGAAGAAGTAGGCAATATAGATGGCAACAAGCAGCGCCAGGTAAGCGAGCAACGAGAACGGCAGCATGAACCACAGGAAGGCGGCGAGGATGGTTGCTGGGATGAGGAACTTGTACCCGTCAGAGTGCACCGGCGCGAGGTTGTCGCGGATCGTGTCAATGAGTGAATGATTGTTGGACTGAGACATGCGTCGAAAACTCCTCGGCGGCGGGGTGCCCAACAAACAAGGGCATGGCGACCGCCACGTTGTTCATCGCGCGGCGCAAACGGCTTAGCTGATCGGGTTGCTAGCGGGTCTAAGGCCGCTCGTGAAGCCTTGGTCGTTCGGGACAATCAACTGATGACACCACTCGTCATCCCGGCGAAGGCCGGCACCCGCGACAACCATCAGATATCACACGAATTTGTCGTGGATCGCGGCTCTCGCCAGGATGCCGAAGAATTGTGAGGTTCTTGGTCGCGGCAGGAGGATTGCGCGGGGAAGGGCACGAGCCCCGCTACGCTTGAGCCAAAAAATCGGCGAGCTTGTCCAAGGTGCTGCCCCAGCCTTGGGTCATGCTGTCGTGACCAGCGGCGAAGGCGGCACTTTCTTCGGGAGAGGCGTTCAGCGGCGCACAGGAGAGTGTAAACTTGGTCTTGCCACGGCCGGTCTTGGCGAACGTATAGGTCGCGTGCGTCTGCAGCGGCCATTGCGGTGCCATGGGATGGCGCGTCACCCCGGCATTCTCGTCAGAGAACGATTGAACAAAGACCAGCCGCTCCGGTGCAGCAATCTCACGGTAGACTTGTTTGCCCCACAGGCTGTCCCCGTTGGGCATGCGCAAACAATAGAGATACGTGCCGCCAGGCTGCAGATCCATGTTCGAGAAGCTGACATCCATGCCTTTGGGGCCCCACCACTGTTTCAAAAGCGCAGCATCCGTGAAGCATTGCCAGACCCGCTCGCGCGGCGCGTCGAACGTGCGCGAGATGACGAACGGCTTGCCAAGCGTTTCAGCAGCGGCGGCCCTCGCTTCGCAGTTGATCATCCAGGGCGTACCGAACTTGTCGGTCAGCATGCCAAAGCGCTGCGCCCAGAAGGTTTCAGCCATCGGCATGGTGACGGTGCCGCCCTTGCCGAGGTCGCGAAAAATGCGCTCCGCTTCGGCTGGCGTATCGGTCATGATGTTGACGCAGAACCCCTGCGGTTTGGAGAAGAACTGCGACGGCGCATCGCCACCCATCAGCAGGCGGTCGCCGACCTGCAGGCGCGCATGCATGATGCGGTCGGCACCTTCGGGCGGCGCGGGTACGCCGGGGGGCACGTCGGAGCCCTTCATCATCATCAGGATTTTGCCGCCGAGCACTTTTTCATAGTGCTTGAAGGCT
>JANNEU010000300.1:0-5112 GCA_031379035.1 Hyphomicrobiaceae bacterium
GAAAATTCAATTAAATCAATGGTCTGTGGTGCCCTCGGAGGGACTTGAACCCCCACTCCCTTGCGAGAAACAGATTTTGAGTCTGCCGCGTCTACCGATTCCGCCACGGGGGCATTTTTTGTCAGTGATTGAATGTCAAAACTGGACTGCGACTTCCGGCTGCTTGCATAGTGCACTGTGTTGCATAGCCGCGAGCAACCGTAGCCGCGAGAACCACGCCCACCCCTCACCGCCGTGGAGCCGTTTAACGACCCTCATCGACTGGGGTCGCTCTAGCATGTTTCGAGCAGAGATCAAGTCGAGTTGGGCCGGACAATGTGATGCGGCCAGGGCAGTACCCACCCGGCACGCCTGAGGGCCACTGGCCGTTGGCCGAGATTGCTGACCGAGGGTCTAGTCCCGGTCTTGCGGGGTCCGATTTGCTTCGCTGACAAAGCTGCGGAGTTGGGCGGTCTGCTGTTGCAGCTCATCAAGCCGCAAATTCAAGACGTCGCGAATGCTCAACATTCCAACGAGGCGACCATCCTCGACCACGGGGAGGTGGCGAATATTGCGCGATAACATAGTCGAGGCCACGCTCGCCACAGTCTCCATGGGTGCGCAGGTGATCACCTTCGCAGTCATCAAAGCTGAGACGGGCATGGTCGGCAACTCGCCCCCATGGGCCGCCAGGCCAAACGCCACGTCGCGCTCTGAAATGACGCCTTCGATGGTCTGCCCATCGCTGCTGACCACGACGGCACCGATGCGTTTGTCACGCAAGAGGTGGGAGAGTGCGCCGACGGTCTCGGTCGGCTTGATGGTGATAACGGCAGAGCCTTTCAGCACCAGAACGTTTCGTACCTGCACGATCCTCTTCTCCCGTTTGTCGTTGGCGCGCTTCTGGTGTTTTTGGAGATCTGGTTTTAGCTTCAACTCACGATGGAACAATGGTCAGTGGGTAAAGGCTAGCACCGGCTGGGCCGCATGGCTATCAAAGGGTTGTGTGCTGTCAGCACGCGCGCATTGAGCCGCGCGTATTTTCAAGCTTTGCCTTCACGGCTGCCTCAGCGTAGCTTCCGGTGCGTCACAACCATTACTGCCCTAGCCGAGGCCCCCATGCGTCCGCTGTCCAATTCCGCCGCCCGCGATGTCGAAGCGCTGTTGCATCCGACGACAAACCTCTTCACCCATCGGACGGTTGGCCCGCTGGTGCTTGAGAGCGCCGAGGGGATCTACGTGACCGACACCCAGGGCAAGCGTTACATCGAGGGCCTTGCAGGGCTTTGGTGTACAGGTCTCGGTTATGGCAATCAGGAGCTGGTCGAGGTCGCCCGCGCGCAGATGTCCAAGCTGTCGTTCACGCATCTGTTCGGCGGACGGAGCCACGAGCCGGCGGTTGAATTGGCTGAGAAGATCAAGCAGCTGGCCCCTTGCCCGACGTCAAAGGTGTTCTTCACCTCATCCGGGAGCGAGACCAACGACAGTCAGATCAAACTCGCCTGGTACTACAACAACGCCATCGGCCGGCCGAAGAAAAAGAAGATCATCGGACGCATGCGTGGCTATCACGGTGTGACGATTGCCTCCGCAAGCCTCACCGGGCTACCGGTGTTTCATGCCGATTTCGATCTGCCGATGGCCGGCGTGCTGCATACCGATTGTCCGCATCACTATCGCGGCGCAGAAGCTGGCGAGACGGAAGCAGAGTATGCAACGCGGCTGGCTGCCAACCTGGAGGCACTGATTGATCGCGAGGGCGGCGACACGATTGCGGCGTTTATTGCCGAGCCAGTGATGGGGGCTGGCGGCGTCGTTGTACCGCCCGACACGTACTTCCCGAAAATCCAAGCCGTGCTGAAAAAGCATGACATCGCATTCATTGCCGATGAGGTCATCTGCGGTTTTGGCCGAACTGGCAACTGGTGGGGTTCACAAACGTTCGGAGCGGAGCCGACGACGATTTCCATGGCCAAGGCTATTACGTCCGCTTACTTTCCGCTGGGTGCTCTGACGGTGCCTGAGAACGTTTACGAAGCCATGGTGCAATCGAGCAAAAAGCTCGGCGTGTTCGCGCACGGCTTTACCTATTCTGGCCATCCTGTGGGCTGCGCCATCGCGCTTGCGACCATCGGTATCTACGAGCGCATGGACATTGTCGGCCACGTGCGACGGGTTGCGCCAACGTTCCAGAGGCGGCTGCGGGCGTTGGCGGATCACCCTCTGGCGGGGGAGGCGCGCGGCGTCGGCTTGCTCGGCGGGTTGGAGCTTGTGAAGGATAAGAAGACCAAACAGTCGTTTGAGCCGAAGATCGGGCTAGGGGCCAAAGTCGTTGCGCTAGCACAGGCTGAGGGACTTATCTGCCGCGCCGTGAGCGGTGACACAATCGGGATCTGTCCACCGCTCATCATCAAGGACGACGAGATCAACGCCGTGTTTGACATGCTGGAGACGGCGCTCAACGGTGCGCACGTCTGGCTCAAGAGCGAAGGTCACTTGGGTTGAGCGCGGCTCAACGGCTTGATGCGTGCGCGCGCTTTCTCAAGGAAAAAGCCCGGTGCGACCCCAGACTGCTAGGGCGGTCTCCCGGCGGAACACCAGCCGTTCGTGGAGCCTGAACGGGCGATCATGCCAGAATTCGATTTCAAGGGGGGTGACGCGGAAGCCGGACCAATGCGGCGGCCGTGGGATCGGATTATCGCCGTACTGAGATGCCACCTGCGAAACGGCGTTCTCCAGAGCCGAGCGACCTTCGAGCGGACGTGACTGCGTCGATGCCCATGCGCCGATCTGTGACCCGCGCGGCCGCGATGCGAAGTAGGCGTCTGCCTCGGCGACGGAGGCGTGGCTGACACTGCCGCGGATACGCACCTGCCGGCGGAGCGATTTCCAATGAAACAACAATGCAGCCTTGGAACTCGTCAGGAGTTCGCGGCCTTTGGCGCTTTCGTAGTTGGTGTAGAATACGAAGCCGCGGTCTGCGCCGGCGTCTACGCGGTCAAGTCCCTTGAGTAGGACCATGCGCACGTTGGGCATGCCGCTGGCATCGGCTGTGGCGAGTGCCATCGCGTTGGGGTCGTTCAGCTCGCGCGCTTTGGCATCAGCAAACCACTGGTCGAAAAGCGCGAACGGATCGGTGGCGCTTTGGAAGTCCGGCGCGGCGATTATGTCGGCACTGTCGGAACCGGTGGTGGCAATGCTCATCGGTGGCATCCTGGATTGGTGTTCAGGATCATTATGACTTCTTTAACCCTGTTTGCCCACTCTCGACCCTGTCGCAGGGTCAGCTGGAAGACGTTCTGGCTCTGGGTTTGTGTGGTGCGTTTGAGTGGGTGTGCGTATGCGTTTGAATGCTGCCTTGCGGTCGTTTGCGGCCGGCTTGATTTGTCTTGCTGGCGGATTCGCCCCGCACAGTGTGGCCATTGCGGCCGATAATCATGCTGATGTTTCGCGCGAGCCGCCACCGGTGCGCAATCTGCCGAACATCCCCACGACGCTTGACGAATCCGACGCCAGCGCCACGCTTGAAGGCATCCGCATCGCGCTGTCAGAGGTCGCTGACGGCAGCACGTACGTCTGGCACCGCAAAGATGGCCGCTTGTCCGGCATGGCACAGCCGACGGCCTCGTTCAAAGACACCACCGGCCAACCTTGCCGGCACTTGATCGTGATGCTGAACACGCCGCAGCGATCGAGCAAGGTTGAGGGCATCGCATGCCGGATGGCAGACAAACGCTGGCAATTGGCGGGGTGAGCAACAGACCCTGCGGTCCATCAGTCAGAACGACCGGCACCTTTTGGTGCCGTTTTCGTTTTCAACAGGCGGCTTCAGGCGGTTCTTTCCGCCGTGCGAATCAGTTAGGTCGAAAATATGTGAGCCCGCACGCGTGTGTGGACCCGCGCGCCTGACCTGGCGACACGTCTGCGAGGGAATCCATGGCCAAAGCAAACGCGACACCCCACCATCTCACCGAATCGAGCACGCGCATGGGCCTTAAAGCTCCGGGAATGCTGACTTTCATGATCTCTTTCGTCATCATGATGTCCGTCATCTTCGCCAAATTTTTCGGCGCGCGCATCCCGGGCCTGAATGAGAACACCGAGTTCATCGGCCTTTTCGTCGCCTACCTTGTGCTCGGTGCAGGCTGCCTCGGCCGTTCGCCCTAAGCGGACCTTGACCTGCGCCACAATCCGTTCTTTGTCTCCGTTGCCAGTCGGCTGGACGGTCGCGGCGGACCGCGAGTAATCGCGAGATGCCGAGGAAAGTCCGGGCTCCATGGACGAACGGTGGCGGCTAACGGCCGCCGGGGGCAACCCTCGAGACAGTGCCACAGAGAACGAACCGCCGGCGAGCTTGCTCGCAGGTAAGGGTGAAAAGGTGGGGTAAGAGCCCACCGCGTTTCCAGCAATGGAAATGGCACGGAAAACCTCACCGGGAGCAAGACCAAATAGGGGTGAGCGTTGCGCGTGGGCGACTGCGGCGCATGGCCTGTCCAGGCTCTCACCCGGGTTGGTCGCTTGAGGTGTGGCGCAAGCCACATCCCAGACGAATGACCGTCGCGGGGCGCAAGCCCCAGACAAAACCCGGCTTACAGGCCGGCTGGCGAATTTTTCGATCACGTATTTTTGCGCCCAGGCACCATCAGGATGGCTTCGCCTTCGAGGACGACTTTGTCGCCGACTTTGCAGACGCAGGCGAAGCGGGCGCGGCGTTTGGCGGGGATGAGATCGATGATGCGCACGTGGGCTGTCACTTCGTCGCCGTGGCGGACGGGGGCGCGGAAATTCAGCGTTTGCGAGACATAGATGGCACCCGGCCCCGGCAGGTGCATGCCGAACACGGCTGAGATGTAGCCCGCCGTCAGCATGCCGTGGCTGATCGGTGTCTTGAAGGGTGTGGTGGCGGCATAAGCTGCATCGAGATGCACGGGATTTCGATCACCCGTCACATCGGCGAACGTGATGATGTCGGCGTCGGTGACGGCGCGTGTGAAGCTCGCTTCCTGGCCGAGTTCCAAGTCTTCGAAGGCGTAGGATTTTGTGTTGGTCATCAAGTGTGTGTCCAATGCGCCATTTTCATATTCCGGCGAAGGCAGCCCCCGCTTACATGAAGCCCGACATTCCCTGGACTGC
>JANNEU010000327.1:0-9068 GCA_031379035.1 Hyphomicrobiaceae bacterium
AAGAGGCGGTGATCACGACGACGGGTGGCGTGCAGCACCCCTGGGAGAACAACGGCCTGACGCGGCGCGTATATCTGACGGGCGAGCCGACAACGCCGGCTGATATGGCGCTGTGGGAAAGCGTGCGTTCGTCCAATGATGTCGCATCGTTCCAGCGCTATCTGGATCGCTTCCCAACGGGGGTTTTCGCATCGACGGCACGGCAGACGATTGATCGGTTGAGGGCAGAGAACGCGCAGCGGCTGGCCGCCCAGCAATTCGACGTCGAACGCAAGGCGCAAGAATCGAAATTGACAGCTGATCTGCAGAAGGCGCTCGACGAGGCCAAACAGGCGCGCGAGGCAGTCGCGGCGGCGGAAGCAAAGCGACTGGCCGCGGAGAAAGCGGCGGCGGCCGCGCCGCAAAATACCAATGCGGGTGCCCAAGCACAGGCCTCTCGCGATGTCTTAAGCACGGCGGAGGAGCGGATCAAACTCGCCGAGGAGCGGTTGGCGCTACTGGAAAAAAACCGTGGTTCCGCGCCGCTGCCGCCCGGGATTTCCGCTGAGGATGCAGCGTTCCTGCGCAAGACCGAAGAGGCCAGGGCGAAAAAAGCGGCGATTGAAGCGGAGGCTGTTTTGAAGGCGCGCGAGGAACAGCGGACGACACGGGAGTTCAGATTTTGGAGCTTCAAGAACGTCGATCTACAATGCAAACACCGAGCCTTGCCAATCGTCGAGATCTTGAAGAAGCCCAGCTACGGCACGATTGTGCTCCGGGAAGAAACGGTAGTCGCGAGGGCATTCACCAACAAGGATTTGGAACATTGCATCGGCACGACCGGTCCAGGGGTCGTCAGCTATTATGTCATTGCCGAAAAGGACCGTGATCGCACCGACACAGATACGTTCACGATCCGTGCGTTTTACCCCCAAGGCCCAACAATTATATTTGAATTCTCGAGTGACCTCGCGACCCGCACGACGACGCGTACGAAGATGACGCGTCTTAACAAATAGCGCGCGCGGTTTGTCGGTTAGCGCACGATCTCATACTCGACACGCGCGTAGCCCCAGCCGTCTGCAGCGGTACTGCCCTTGGCCGCGCCGGTCACGTGGCGCAGCAGTTCCTCAAGATACGCGTTCGGCGCGGTTACCGGCTGAAAGCCTTTGGTGGTCTGCGCGGTGATGATGGGCAACGTGCCGGTGACCGTGTCTGGCTGCACCAGCGCCAGCAACGTTCCTCGACCAACAGGCTCGACAGCTTTGAAGCCAGAGAACCCATAGCCGGGGCCAGGGATCGGCAGCGTCGTATCTTTCTGAACGCGCGCGGCTTGTTCAGACGCCACAAACGAGTTGGGAAAAATCTGCACCACTTCGCCCGCCGCATTGATGTCGATCAGGATCAGCTTGCCCGGCACCGTGCTGGTCACCTCGAACACGATCTGATTGCCAAGCTTGACGCTGTTGCCGCCGCGTAACTTGACCGCGACGCGGCCGTCGGCGGCATGCATCGCGTCACTCAGGCGGGCGATTGAGGTTTTCACATCAGCGGCAACCGCGGGCGATGCCGATGCGGGCGTGGACTGCGCCTGGATGGAGACAGGTGCCTGAACCGAAACAGGCGCCGGCTTGATCATTCCCTGCATCATTGGCCATGCGGCCCAGCCACCCACACCCAGCAGGGCAACGCCGGCAATTGCCGCAGCGATTTTGGTCCATGGCGATTTCTTGCCGCCACCCATCATCGGCGTCAGCGACTGCACGAGCCGCTCGACGTCAGCGGTAAATTGGGTGTTGCGCAATTCGATTGCGTTACGGCGGGCGAGTGGTTTGAGGGCCGTTGGCAGTTCCGCTGCCGAAGGCATTTTTGCGCCATCGACGAGGACCGGAATAACTGCGGTTTTGTCGCGCGCCAGCGCTGAGCCGATCTCGATGGCGACGAAGTCTTCGGGGTCATCGAGGCGGCGCTGGCCCTGCTCGTTGCTGGCGTTCAACCATGTTGGACCGATGATGGCGAGCAGCACGTCGCATTCGGCAACCTTGCTCTCGAGTATTTTGACAAAGTCCTGACCGTGCGCGATGTCGTCGTTATCGAAGAAGACGTTCTCGCGTCCATAGGTTTGCACCAGCCGGTCACGGATACGCCCAGCAGTGGCGATGCTATCGCCGCGGCGGTAGCTGATGAAAATGTTGCCCATCGAAACACACCCAAACGGCGAAAACGTCTGGCTACTGTAGGCTCATCTTCAGCCGTCCGCCAACCGGCATGATGGGGCGACCCTACTCCGTTTTGACGGTCCACCAGGTATCGAGGTCGAACCCTGAATTCGGCGAGACGTCGGGCGCTTTGATGCGGGTCCAGTGGGCAATCCAGACTTTGGGCGGATGGAACAACGGGATGACGTAGTCGCCCGAGCGGAGCACCCGATCATACGCGCGGACAGCGCTGCGGAACTTGGCGGCGTCGCGGGCCTGCACCATGGCTTCGATCAGCGCGTCGACGGCAGGACTTTTGACACCGGCGTAGTTGCGTTGGCCAGGGGCATCAGCGGAGGCACTGCCCCAGCGGTTCCATTGCTCGTTACCGGGGGATAGCGATGCCCCCCAATAGGCCTGCACCATGTCGAAATCGCTGTCCTTCAGACGCGCTTCGTATTGGGCGCTATCGACTTCACGGATCGTCATGGTGATGCCAAGCGATTGCAGTGCGCGCACGTATCCGAGCAACAAACGTGCTTGACGTTGCGAGGTGATCAGCATCTCAAAGGCGACGGGTTTGCGGTCCCCGGGTGCCAGGAGCTTGGCCCCGTCCAACTTGTATCCGGCCTCCTGTAACAGTTTGAGCGCGGCGACCTGGTTCTCGCGATTGGCGCCCGTGCCACTGGTCTTGGGGAGGAGTGCGGTGCCGTCGGCGATTGAGGGTGTGACGACGCCCGGGAATGGTGCAAGCAAGCGTCGCTCTTCGTCATCCATCGGGCGATTGGCGGAGGAGAGTTCGGAGCGCTCGAAAAAGCTCTGGGTGCGGCGGTAGAGGCCGGCATAGAGCGCAGCGTTGACCCACTCAGCGTCGAAGACTTTAATCAGGGCTGCGCGGACGCGTGCGTCTTTGAACAACGGGCGGCGGGTGTTGAAGACAAAGCCGGACATGCCGGCGGGAAGGGCCGTGGTAAACTCGGCCTTGGCGACTCGGCCGTCGACGGCCGCAGGGAAAGTGTAGCCGGTGGCCCAGCGGGACGGGTCTTCTTCGCTTAGCACGTCGAGCTGGCCAGATTTGAAGGCTTCAAACAGGCTCGACCCGTCGCGGAAATAGTCGACGCGAATTTCATCGAAGTTGAAGCGGCCGCGCGTGACGGCCAAATCGCGGGCCCACCACTCGGGATTTCTGCGATAAATGAGTGTGCGGCCGGCATCGACACGGGCGATAGTATAGGGGCCTGAGCCGGTTGGAATAGCCAGCGACGTTTGCTCGAACTTTTCTGGGTCGATCCGCGCCTTGGGCAGGATGGGCATCAAGCCCATCAGCAGCGGTATTTCGCGATTGCCGGTGGGCCCAAATTCGAAGCGCACCTGGCGGTCGCCGAGTTTTACGGCCGCCGTTACCTGGCTGTAGGTCGACCGCATGAATGGCCAGCCGCGTTCCTTGAGCAAGGTGTGGCTGAAGAGCACATCGTCTGCAGTGATCGGCGTACCATCGGAGAAGCGCGCTTCAGGTCTGATGACGAACGTTGCGGTGGACCGGTCATCGGGCACGTCGATGGTTTCGGCGATCAGGCCATGCAGGGTGAAGGGCTCGTCGCCACCGCGGACCATCAGACTTTCGTAGATGTATTCACGGATGCCAGATGCTGAATCACCTTTGTAGATCAGCGGATTGAGGCTGTTGAAGGTGCCGAGTACGCCGATGCTTGCACGGCCGCCTTTGGGGGCGTCGGGGCGAACATGGGGGAAGGTGGCAGGACCTGCGGCATGGCGTGAGATGCCATGCATGGCAATCGTCGACTGCGGCGCGGCAGCGGCGATTGTGCCGGCCATTGCACCGCCTGCTAACACTCCGAAAAGCCAAGATATTCGTGCAAACCTGCGCATGCGCCTGTTCAACCCCTTCGACCAACTCTGCAATCTGACCCTGCGCAGACCCGGCGGCGTTTTCAAGATCACGTGCGCTGCGTGGCGTTGTGGACACGTCGGACAAATATGGGTGTGCAATTCCCATTCGCATAAACCTTGGTCACGCGATTGCCTTATTCGGCCACTTAGTGCGCGGCCATCTCTTTGCGTCGCTGATTGCGTACCGCTGGGTGGCAATGCGTGCTGCGATACGGCGTATTCACGGCGTTACGACGGTGTTTCTGGTTCTGCAGTGCTCTGAACCTCACCGGGCTCAATGAGTGCTTATCTGCTGTGAGCGCTTGCTCGGACTTGAGTGAGATGCAGAGTGGGCCTGACGGCGGCGGGGGACCAGGATGTCCTGGGGTAACAGGATTAGCGAGAATTCCGAGGGGTTGGGCCAATGGTTTTGGCCGACAAACGAGAGGTCATTGAGACATGAGACTTACCACTTCCGGCGCGTCGCGCGCGCTTGCACCGCTGGCATTGGCTTTGGCCGGATCGCTGTTTGCGAGTGCTGCGTTCGCGCAGCAGCCAAAGGCCGGTACGCCGGCGCCTGCTGCTAAGGGCGCGGCACCTGCTGCCGCTGCTGCGCCAGCTGGCGATGGCAAGCCAGCGCCGGCTTGGGTGAAGCTGTGCGAGAAGGGCAGCTTCGTTACCAAGGATAAAGACGGCAAGGAAAAGAACGAAGAGCACAGCATCTGCCTTACCCATCACGAGCGCATTGATGCGCAGTCGGGCATCGTGCTGGTGTCGGCAGCGATCCGGCAGATCGACCAGGGCAAGAACCCGCTGTTGATGGTGATGTTGCCTTTGGGCATGGCGATCCCCCCCGGCATGCAGGTCGGGGTTTATCCCAAGGACATGTGGGAGAAGATTCAGAAGAACGAGAAGGTCGATGACAGCAAGCTGACGCCGATCAAGATCCCCTACATTTTGTGCCATTCTGCCGGCTGCACCGGTGAAATCGACGCGACGCCGGAGATCATCGAGAGCTTCAAGACCAATGGCGGCATTATTGTCTATGCGGTGAGTGGCTCAGGCCAGCCGATTGCGTTCCCGATCCCGCTTGTCGGCTTCGATACGGCCGTTGCTGGTGCACCTGCCGACAATACCGAGTACGCCAAACAGCGTCGCGCGCTGATGGAGCAGATTGCCAAGAACCAGCAGGAAGCGATCGAGCAGTATCGCAAGCAGACCGAAGAACTGCAGAAGTCGCAGGGGCAAGTTGCGCCGCGTGCGCAGGGCGCTGCAGGCGCTGCGCCAGCAGCGGCTCCGCCAGCGAAGAAGTAAATCGCGGGTTGGGTTCTGAGTTTTGAAAAATGCCAGGCCGGACGCTGGGGTAACCTGGGTCCGGCCTTGTTTCGTTTGATACGGGACGTTGCGTCAGGCCGTCGCTGCAATGTCCGTTCCAATAGGGCAGGAAAGGCCGGTGCCGCCAAGCCCACAATAGCCGTGCGGGACTTTGGCGAGGTACTGCTGGTGGTAGTCCTCGGCGAAATAGAACTCTGACGCGGGGATGATTTCGGTGGTGATGGGGCTGAACCCGTTGGCGGCAAGCACCTTGTTGAAAGCACCTTTTGAGGCCTCGGCTGCGGCGGCTTGTTCGGCACCATAGGTGTAAATGCCGGAGCGATACTGAGTGCCGATGTCGTTGCCCTGACGCATGCCTTGGGTCGGGTTGTGGCTTTCCCAAAAGGTTTTCAGGAGTTGGCCGTAGGAGATCTGCTTGGGATCGAAGGCCACCAGCACGACTTCGTTGTGGCCGGTCTGGCCAGAGCAGACCTCATCGTAGGTCGGGTTGGGCGTAAAGCCCGCTGCGTAGCCGACGGCGGTCACGTGGATGCCGTTGCCAAGCTGCCAGAACTTGCGTTCAGCACCCCAGAAACAGCCAAGGCCGAACATGGCGACTTGTATGCCTGACGGATAGGGTGCGGCGAGTTTGGCACCGTTGATGAAATGGGTTTCGGCGGTCTTGATGGGCACCGCGCGTCCCTTGAGCGCGGCTCCAGCGTCGGGCATCGCGGCTTTCTTGCGGCCAAAGATCATGGGCGTGGTCTCCCGGTGCGAATGCGGTTCGAACGAATATGGGCGTCGGCACTCAGTTTGCGAAGATGTTGACGCGACGCTTTTTGCGGCCAAGCACGGCGCAGGTGAGCCCGAGCGCGCCGATGGCGACCCAGGCCGGCAAGATCAACAGACGGACCAGCACGGGATCCCATACAAGCGGGTGCAGGGTGCGCTGGACAAAGCTTGTGAACGCTGCAAGCGATTGAGGGGCAAATGTTTTCCAGTGGATGAGCGTCGAAGTGACGACCATGCCGCCGGTCGTGCTGGAGCGCGTGAGATCGCTGATAAAGGCAACGGTCGCGACGATCAAAAAGATCCAGGCGAGCACTCTCAGGACAACCATGACAACTCTCGATCACTTCTCGGTGTGTGCGGCGCGGTGCGCGTTTATTGCGGCGTGGTGGCGGCGGGCTGGCCACGCGGTGCCTCCAGGACAGCACGACAATCGGCTGGCAGCTTGTCGAGCGTCAAGGGCGGCGGTGGCGGGACTGGCGGCCCCTCAGGTTTAGGGGGAGCAGTTAGGAGTACGTACCAGTCTGAGAGTTCTTTGCCACAGCCGTCGTCGGTTTGGGGCAGTGGCTGGGCTTGGCAGCCGATTGTGCCCGCCGGGCAACCAATGCGCACATGGAAGTGATGGTCGTGTCCCCACGTGGGCCTGACTTTGTGCAGCCAGACACGATCAACGTCTGTCGCCGTCGCTTCACAGACCGCCTTTTTGATCGCGGGATGGACAAAGATGCGCTCGACCTCGCCGAAGCTCGCCGCTCGCTTCAGAATTCGCACGTGGACATCGGCGAAGACTTTGGTTTCGACGGAGAGATTACCGGGTGCGAGCATGGAGACGGCCGACATCTCCTCGCGCTCCTGGCGGGTGAGGCGACGGTCGGGCATGGGGGTGAGCCAGATATCGGCATCGAGGCCCACTTGGTGGCTGGCGTGGCCTGTCAACATGGGGCCGCCGCGGGGTTGCGACATGTCGCCGATCAGCAGACCCGGCCAGCCTTCGCGGCGGGCATCAGAGGCAAAGCGCTCCAAAAACGAGATGAGCGCTGGGTGGCCCCAGTTGCGATTGCGGGACAGGCGCATGGCCTGCCACTCCGGCCCATCGATGGCCAGACGCTGGCCACCAGCGAGGCAGCCGCGCGAGTAGTAACCGATGGCGCGCGGGGCCAGCGGGGCTGCGGCTTTGGCAGCACCGAACAGCGCTTTGGCGGGGACGACGGGTGCGGCTGGCACAGCGGGTGCAGTTGGCGGTGCTGCCGATGCAGCCGGCGCGGTCGGCTTGACCGGCGCCACGATGGCGGTGCCTTCGGGTGCAGACGTTCGTAGTGTTGTCGCTGCCGATGCCGCCGCCGATGCGGGCGATTGGGGCGACGCGGTCTGAGCCTGTGCAGCCGAGTTGGCGAACACGGCGATGCTCATCACCGCGCACAAGGCAACACTGACATAGCGCGCCGACGGCGGTCCCGACGCCGTTCGCCCGATCGGCTGCAATCGTGCCGTCTGCATGGCCCTCTCCGCAAGTTCGCGCATCAGTTCAAACGCAACACGCCGGACATCCCCTAAGGACGCCCGGCGCATTAGTCTAGCAGAGTAAGTGTGGCGAAGTTTGAGCGTCAAACCATCTTCCTGTGCGCCAGTTACGGGCCAGCCTGTCAATTGGCTCCCACAAGAAACCCCAAATTCCATCACGGCTGCGTTGTGCCGAGCCCGTCCACCTCATCATGGCCGCGAAGGCGGCCACCCAAGCAAGCCAGATGTTTTGCTGAGGTGGCTGTTATAGGCGTGGCGTCGAGCATGCATCTACTGGCAATGCAAAATTGATGTTTGCTTGGGTGGCCGCCTGCGCGGCCATGACGGAGGGGGAGAGTTGTGAGCCAGGAACGTGGCCCACAACTCAATGTCTTTGCGCTGTCTCAATGTCCTCACACCTTCGCGTTGGTGTACTTTTTCATTTCGATGCGGGCGATGGCGCGGTTGTGCACTTCGTCGGGGCCGTCGGCGAGGCGCAGGGTGCGGATGTGCGCGTACTTCTTGGCGAGGCCGAAGTCGCTGGTGACGCCGCCGCCGCCGTGGGCCTGGATGGCGTCGTCGATGATGCGCAGGGCCATGCGCGGGCCGGCCACCTTGATCATGGCGATCTCCTGCTGGGCGGCCTTGTTACCGACCTTGTCCATCATGTCAGCGGCCTTGAGGCACAGCAACCGGTTCATCTCGATGTCGATACGGGCTTCGGCGATCCGCTGCTCCCAGATGGACTGTTCGATGACGCGCTTGCCGAAAGCGGTACGGCTGGACAGCCGCTTGATCATTTTTTCGAGCGCGATCTCGGCAGCGCCGATGGTGCGCATGCAGTGATGGATGCGGCCGGGACCGAGGCGGCCCTGGGCGATTTCGAAGCCGCGGCCTTCGCCAAGCAGCATATTGTCGACCGGCACGCGCACGTTCTCGAGCAGCACTTCGGCGTGACCGTGTGGCGCATCATCGTAGCCGAACACAGGCAACATGCGCAGCACCTTCACGCCCTTGGTATCGAGCGGCACCAGGATCTGTGACTGCTGCTTGTGGGGAACGGCTGCGGTGTCGGTCTTACCCATCAGAATGGCGATCTTGCAGCGTGGATCGCCAACGCCTGATGACCACCACTTGCGGCCATTGATGACGTAGTGGTCGCCATCGCGCTTGATGGACGTTTCGATGTTGGTGGCATCGGAGGAGGCCACGGCGGGTTCGGTCATGAGGAAGGCGGAGCGGATCTCGCCTTTCATCAGCGGTTTAAGCCATTGTTCTTTCTGTTTATTGGTCCCATAGCGGTGGAAGACTTCCATATTGCCGGTATCGGGTGCCGAGCAATTGAAGACCTCGGAGGCCCAGAAGATACGACCCATTTCTTCCGAGCACATGGCGTAC
>JANNEU010000370.1:0-10581 GCA_031379035.1 Hyphomicrobiaceae bacterium
CGCATCGCCGTGCGCACGGTCTTGCCATCACGTCTCGACGAGAAGTGGCCTGGAATCAGCGCTATCTGCAGGATCGAGCGCATCCGGGAACTCAAGACGCATTGCTCGCGCGAAGTGATCTACGCGATCACCAGTCTGCCGACTGACAAACTGCGTCTCACCCAGATTGACGCGCGGTCCGGATCGGTGAAACATGATGGACGCGTGTTTTGCAAACGTGAGGATCACCGGAGCTGGTCTGACGGGAGTCGGCGATAGCCACCACCCGGACTGAAACGACGAGCAAACCCATCGCCGTCATAGCCATCGCAGGCCTCGCCGCGCTTCAGGCTTCCGAATGGCCAAAACTGCCGCTGATCGTCTGAAATATCTCGCCAAGCGTCCCCATCGGTTCCTATAAGATCGCGTGCCGGTCGCTGCGCTGCGGTGATCTCGCGCTGGTAAAGTCGCCGTCGGACATTGCCGATTGGGCTGCCGATCGCGGATACCCGCCGCAGTCTGCCTCTCTCATCAAACCGGTACCGGCCACGGCCGTTGGCGGAAACCGGGTCTGTCGTGTTGGGTAAGCCATTTTTGTCCATGGTCGCATGGTCTCTACCGCAGGAAACGCTGGTTCCGCCGGCCGTGCGATGCGCCGTTGGCACGGGGGGGGGAGAGGCTCGTCGCCGGCATTCGTGGAGTTACTTGGAAACTGCCCGTCACTCCGCGGCGGGCGGCTGCGGCTTCGGCCGCCGCGACATGGCAGCGCGCATCTTCTGCCAGGCCGTCCGCTGGCGCAGGCGGTCGACGATGCGAGCGCCAGTCTTGCTCCGCTTCAGTGTGATCTCGCGGGTGTGGTAGCGCGCCATGGCCGGACTGTTGGCGACGCTGATGACCGACGCCTCATAGAGTTCCGACTTGAACAATTCCATCAGTTTGTCGAGCGTCTTCCCGTCGAGCGCCGAGGTCGCCTCGTCGAGGATGACGATGTTCGGCTTCTGCAGGATCAGCCGTGCAAATGCGAGCGCTTGCTGCTCGCTGCCCGACAAAGTCCGCTCCCACGCCGACCGCTCGTCGAGCCGCGACGCAAGCGCGCCAAGGTCACACAGCTTTAGGATGCGCACCACGTCCTCGTCTGACACGCTCTCCGGCGGCTGTGGATAGGTTGCGACTGCCTTCAGCGTCCCGGTTGGCATGTACGGCCGCTGCGCCGCGAATGCGACCTTGGCGCCCGCCGGCATGTGGATGATCCCCTCGCCCCAAGGCCACAGGCCGGCAATGGCGCGCATCATGGTACTCTTGCCAATGCCCGAGCGGCCGGCGATCAGTACCATCTCTCCCGGCGCGACAGTGAAATCTGCATCCGTGATCAAATCCCGTCCGCTGTGCAGCCGCACCAGAACGTTTTGGAGACGCAGTCCGGTTCCGTCGGTCTCGCGGATCTCGATGCGTTTGGTTTCCTCTTCCGGCTTCGCCGCCGCCTGTATGTAGGTGTTGAGTTCTGCGACCCGTGACGCGGCCGCGTACCACTCCGACAGCCGCGCGAAGTTGGAGGTTACCCATGCCAGTGATCCCTGCACCGTACCGAACGCCATCGCTGCCTGCATCACCGTCCCGAACGTCATCGACGCATCATTCAAGTACTTTGGCATCATCAGCAGCACCGGCACGATCGGCGCCGCCAGCCCGCTTGCATTGACGATGACCGACATGGCTCCCCATCGATAGGCATAGTGCCTCCAGGTCTGCACAACGCGAGCGAACCGCCCCCGTAGTGACGCCTGCTCGCCGGCCTCCCCATGCACCAACGCGACGCTCTCCGCGTTCTCACGCAGGCGCGTCAACTCATAGCGGAACTGCGCCTCCGCTTCGCTGCGGTCGCGCACCCGCTGGGCATATTTGCCGCCCACGATCATCATTATCAACGAAACCGACAGCGCGTAGGCAATCGCGCCGAGCACCATGTAGCCTGGAATGGGTTTGCCGCCGATCTCGATCGTTCCCCCCAGCTCCCAGAGAATGCCGACGAAAGCCAAGAATGTTATGATCGAGCTAAGGAACCCGATCACCAGATCGACGATGGGCTCGACGGTTAGTCGCGCGTCCTCGGCGATGCGGTGCTCGGGTGCAAAGTCATCTGTGCGGATCACGTTGAGCCGGTAGAATGCCTGGTTCTTGAGCCACAACCCGATCAGTTCCTCCACCAGTCGCTCGCGCCAATGGATTTGCAGGAGCTGCCGCACCAACACGCCGAGCACTGAGATTGCGACCGCTGCCGCCACCAGGATTGCGAATAGGATCGCCGCCTTTGAGATTTGGTCCGTCGAGCGCTTTTCGATGGCATCGAAGAACGACTTGGTCCACTGATTGAGTCTGACCTGCACGGCCACGTCAGCAACAGCAAAGCCGAAGGCGCCGAGCGTCAATAGCCAGTTGCGCGTCGCGTTCGGGCCACGCCAGAACCCCTTGGACAGTTGGGCGATCGACCCGCAAACGTTCCAAACGGAGAGCTGCATGAATTCGACCCGCCCTTGGCTGCCCAAGTATTGACGCAGACTCTACATGGATGCGCTGCCCGGTCCACCCGCTTGCAGAGCTTCAGGGCGTGTCAGTTCGAAATGATCGATGGCCGAAAGGATCCATACACCGGCAAACTTCCGAAAGCCGCGGGGCGCGATGGGCAGGCCGTGCCTCGATTGCGCCTTCTCGCGCGACCTCAGTCAGGCCTCGCAGAGATTCCGCACATCACGATATGCACCGTGATGCGACGGCGATTTCGCAATGGTCTAGTCCGCAGCACCGTGGCAAGCAGTCGTGAACTTGAGACGCGACGGGAGCCGTTGAGGTCTGATCAGCGCGGCTTTCGAGCGACGATAAATATCCGAGCATCTTTGCGGCCTGTTCCATGTCGCTCCCTGTCGTGGATGATGAAGCCTGCGTCAGCGATTTCGGCTTCGAGGGCCGAGGCTGCAAAAAGCGATACGAACGGCGCCTTCCCGGCGAAGCGCATCAGCGGCACCGCGATGCGGATCAACGGGTTCATCTCAGACAGGCAGGGGGTCTTGGAGATAAACAGCCCGCCCGGCTTGAGGAGGCGATGGATCCGGGCCAGGGCGGCCTGCCGATCGGCAATCAGGTGCAGAAGGTTAAACGCCAGGGCGGCATCGTAGGAGCCGTCCGAACCCGGCCCACGATCGGCAGCCGCAACCGTGAACTCGGCGTTCTGACACCCCGAAGCGGTGGCCTTTTCCCGCGCGATGGCGACCATCTCGTTCGACACGTCACTTCCAACAATATGGCTAACGAACGGCGCAAGCTTCAGCGCCGTCGTGCCGGTCCCGCATCCGATTTCGAGCACGGTGTCAGACCTCCTCAGGAAATATTGAGTCCGCTCAATGGTGCGCTCGTAGCCGGGCATGTCCTTGATGCGCGTTGCCGCATATTTGCGCGCGACCCCGTCCCAGAAGTGGGTGTCATCGATTGTTCGAAGCATGATGGTCTCCCACTGATGGCCCATGCCCTAACACATGCGTAAATATTGGATATTGCTGAATCTTGCACAACGAATATACAAATTCGCATGAGCGAAATGGATTGGAATCAGGCTCGCGCCTTCTGTGCAACGGCAGCCTCCGGTTCGCTATCGGCTGCGGCGCGCACGCTTGGTCTGACGCAGCCGACCTTATCGCGCCAAGTCGCATCGCTTGAGGCCGCGCTTGGAACCACGCTTTTTGAGAGGATCGGCAAACGGCTCGTCTTGACGGACGCCGGCCTCAGCCTTGTTGAACATGCCCGCGCCATGTCGACAGCTGCGGAAGCCATGGCGCTGGCTGCCGCCGGTAAGTCTCAAGACATCCAGGGGCGAGTCACCATCAGTGCGACGGATGCAGTCTCGGCCTACCTGCTGCCGAGTCTGCTGGCTCGCGTTCGCGTGATGGCACCGCAGATCACCCTCGTCATCGTCGCCTCGGACTCGATCAGTGACCTCAGAAAACGCGAGGCCGACATTGCCATCCGACATGTGCGTCCGACCGAGCCTGAACTCGTCGCCAAGCTGGTGGGAAAGATGACGGCCCACTTCTATGCAGCTGAAAGCTGGATTGCCAAGAACGGCAAGCCGGAGAGTGTTGCGCAACTCTGCGCCTCCGAGGTGTTAGGGTTCGAGCCCATTGAACAATTTTCGGGGCACTTGCGCGCCGCTGGCATACCCATTTCGGCGGACCAGTTCCGTATTGTCTCCGACAACTCCGTTGTACTTTGGGAGATGGTGCGGCAAGGCATCGGCATCTGCATGATGTTGCAGGAAATCGCTGAACTCATGCCCAACGTCGTCCGTTTGCTACCTGAACTGCCGGGTACGCCGGTGCCCGTCTGGCTCGTCAGTCACCGCGAGTTGCACACGAGCCGGAGGGTCCGCTTGGTGTTCGATCTACTGGCTGAGGAACTCAGTCGCGGCCCCTCTGGCGACAGCCGCATACGACCGCAGTCGACTTAGAAGGCTTGGTGCAAGTGCTTGGCTGACGCTGGGCAGAGGGAGCGGAAGTCGGCCTTTTGAGCAAAGACCTCCAAGTGCGGTGTTGACGGGCGGTCGCAACTCTTCACAAAGCGACCGCCGTCGCGAGGCCAAATGGGTTGTGTCTCGCCACAGCACTCAGCCGATCACCCGCGCAATCAACGCTTTCGCACCTTCTGCCAAGAGCGTTCCAGTTGCGCCGCTCAGTGCATTTCGAAGGTCGCTGAGGATGCCACCAACCTTCGCAGGATCGGGCTTCTGACCGGACGCCTCGCGATCCAGATTGTCTATGAGCTGCAACAGTTCCTGCGACTTGGCCTCCCCGGCGAGGGCATACTGATGCTTCCTGAGTTCTGAGATCAGGAACGGCAGTGAAGCACCATCTATAATCGCACTTGATGTGATGGAGCCGGTGCGATTCGCGAAGCCGCCAAGATTGCCGTTGATATTGTTAACGCCGCCATTGATGTTGACGACGCCACTGCCGAGTCTCTGCGACGATAGTGGAGCAGGTGGCATGGCAGTCGACGAGAGAACATCCGAACCGACATCCTGCAGCTCACGGATCGCCCCTCGAAGGAGTTCGATGCAGTGCGGGCGCCGCTCTATGAACTCGGCTTGCTCGCTTCGGCGGTTGTGACCTGTTCCGTAGGCTCCGCCCCAGGGATCGCTGCCCATACTGATGACCCCGGGCGACGAGTGAAAACTCGCTGCATCGCTATAGCGATGATATTCCGAGGTATCATCCCCGAGCGCTTCCTTTAGGGTTCTACGAATGAGCCCCGAGAGGCTCAACAGCCTAGCGTCATCCAGGCTAGAGATGGTCGCTGCGTCGATAGCCTCAAGCTCGCTGATGCGCTTCTCTATCGATTCGATTGCTTTTTGGCGCGGCATCGTCGGGCCAGAAGAAACTGTTGCTGTCGTGACTTTCCGGGGCATGTGCGTGCCTTTCGCTCTGATGTTGCGATTGGCCGTGGAAAACGACGGTATGCGATTGACTGAGACAACGAGACAGGTACGAACAATCATCCGTGCCGAATCCTTAGCCGGTGAGTAGCACCCAAGCCGGAGTTGCCGCCCTCACAGCTAGCCCGCCCTGAGTGTTCTTTGTTTATTCGTGCTCGTACTGCGACGACAAGCTCACAGCGCGCCTCGGCAGCTGCGCTTGGTGTGTATAACTTTATGTTTTTCGTGGATAACTTCCCCGTTGATGAGAATCATCGCTAAAGGCTTGTGCAAGTGTTTCCAATTAGTTAGCCGCCTCGGCGATGACCACGTGTTCGGGGCGTGAGACGCGATACCCCGTCGAACAGACATGGTCGGCGGCGCCTCCCAGGCCGTCGATCACGCGGCGGCCGACGGCAGCTCCTGTATAGTCATGTCGATCCGCGCGCATCGAGACTGGGCTTGTGTCAGAAGGTCTGGCGCAACTGCCGAAAGAATTCGCGCACGTCGGCAGCCAGCGCGTTGGGCTGCTCGAGGGCTGCGAAGTGGCCGCCTTTGTCCATGACGGTCCATTGCCGGATATCGGTGTACGTTTGTCGCGCGATCGAGCGCGGCGGCCGCCGGATTTCCTTCGGGAACGCCGCGTAGCCCGTTGGCACGGAGACGGTTGCGCCGTCCGGGATTGGCCAGCTGCCATGCATGCGGTCGTAGTACGGCCAGAAGGACGAGCCGATGGCGCCCGTGAACCAATATAGCGAGACGTTAGCGAGTATGCGGTCGCGACTGACGGCGGTTTCGTGATCGCCATCGTGATCCGTCCAGACGTGGAACTTTTCGGCAATCCAGGCGGCGAGGCCGGCCGGCGAATCCGTCATGGCAAACGCCAGTGTCTGCGGGCGCGTGCCCTGGATCGCGGTGTAGCCGCTCTCTTCCGTCAGCCAAACCCGCATTTCCTCGCCGTAACGCTTCTCATCAGGGGTCGGATTTGCTGGCAGCGGCTGATCCGGGCGCAGCGACAGCATGTTGACGTGGATGCCGGCGAGCCGGTCTGGATGGCGCACTCCGAGGGCCGCACACAGATGCGCGCCCCAGTCGCCGCCCTGGGCTGCAAATTTCTTGTGACCGAGCACGTCCACCATCAGGTTTGTGAAGCAGTCGGCCATCTCCGCGATGCCAAGGCGCTGCTGGTTCGGGCGGAATGATAGGCCGTAACCTGGCAACGACGGCGCGATGACAGTGAATGCATCGCGGGCATCACCCCCGAACTGCGCCGGGTCGGTCAATTGGGGAATGAGCTCAAGGAATTCGAACACCGAACCGGGCCAGCCATGCATGAGCAGGAGCGGCTTGGGATCGGGGCCCTTTCCGGGCACGTGCAGATAATGCAGGTCGATGCCATGCAAGGGAACTTTGAACTGCGGGAAAGTGTTGAGGCGTGCTTCGTGCACGCGCCAATCGAAACGCGTGCGCCAATCGTCGATGAGCGATCGCATGTAAGCGACGTCGGTTCCGTACGCCCACGGTGCGCCCGGCGCCTGATCCGGTAGGCGCGTCCTGGCCAAGCGTGCTTTGAGATCAGCCACATCTGCGTCAGGGACACGCAGCGTGAAGGGGTGCGGGAGCGGGGCCATAGGCCAGCCTCCTTTGGATTGAGTTTTTTGATGACGTGGTGTTGGAACTTGTCCCTCGGGCGCCTCGATAGCAAGCCTCGATCGGTGGTGCGGCTGTTCGGCGGCCTGACCTCAGCTTCCGGCTGATTGGCTTTCAGTGGGCGCGCGGAGCACGGGCGGCCATCCGAGTGAGCCCTCGGGGCCTGGCCGGCTGCGGATCCACCAGGCCCAGTCCTCGGGGATCAACGAGAAGGGATCGGGGTGAGCCAGTTCGCGGGCGGCCCAGACCGGCCAGTGCGGATTGGCCAGGGCCGGACGTCCGAGGAACACGACATCGACCAGTTCCTCGCGAACGATGCGATCCGCGACAGCGGGAATGCCGAGGTTCCAGCTGACCCCGACGGGCAGGCCGACCTCCTGTCTTACACGGGCGGCGCGGTCGACCATGAAGCCGACCCGATCGAAGGGCACGTCCTTCATGTCGTCGGTGTTCATGCCGAGGCTGATGTCAGCGAAGTCCAGGCCGTGTTGTTTCAGCTCGGCGATCGCCCAGACGGCATCGTCGAACTGGATGCCGTGTTCGTTGAAGTCGTCTGAGCCAAGCCGCATGGTCAACGGCAGATGTGCTGGCCACACCGCGCGAACAGTGTCCAAGGCTTCGCGATGGAACCGCAGACGCTTCTCTCGGCTGCCGCCGTAGGCATCGGTCCGTTGGTTGCCGAGCGGCGAAAAGAAACTCGCGCCGAGATAGCCGTGAGCGAAGTGCATCTCCAGCCACTCGAACCCGCACGCGAGGGCGCGTTGCGCCGCGCTGGCGTAGGCTTTGTGGATGTCTTTGATTTCAGCGATCCTCAGCTCCTGAACCGGCAGCGTGTAGCGGCGTCCGTGGGGGATCGGCGAGGGACCGCGCACCTGCCAGCCCTCCGGATCGCTGGCGGGTAGCTGCTGTTTCCCATGCCACGGCTTCTTCTCGCTGCCGCGCCGTCCCGTGTGGCCGAGCTGGATGGCCGCAATGGCGCCCATGTCCTTGATGATTTGAACAACCCGGCTCAGGCTCTCCTTCTGCGTGTCGTCCCAGATGCCGGCGCATCCCGTGCTGGTGCGGCCATCGGGCTGGATCGCGATCTGTTCGGGAAAAACCAGACCAAAGCCGCCAGCGGCTCTCGACCCCAACAGCATGACGTGGAAGTCGGACATTTTGCCGTCGGTCGAACGGTACATGGTCATCGGCGACATCGCGATACGATTACGCAACGTCACGCCTTTGAGAGTGAACGGGGAGAACAGGTTGGGCATTGTATCGGCACCGGTTGACTGATTCTCGTGATCGAGACGCAGAATGTTGGCCGAGATGCGTGTGGGATGCAAAGGTCGTGACTTGATTTTTGCACGGGAGCTTCGGCACCAGCCGCATGATTGGCACGGCAGATACGAATCAGCCTGAAAACAACGCCAGATGATCACCAAACCGGATTTCGAAGCGGCACTCGGCGTCGAAGGTTACGTCGAGATCGAAACAAAGATGCCGCCGCCCCGCCCAGCAAACGACGACCATGGCCATCGCTATGCGGTCAAAGGCTTGGTGCTGGAACCTGTGTTCCTGTAGGCAAGCAGCACTAGCTTATGCGATCGGAGGCGCGCAAAAAGTCGGCATCTTATCTGGCGACGCAGTTGCTCCGAGCCCCGACATTGTTGGCGGCATGGCAAGGGTCACCAACTTCGGCGGCCCCGATGTCTGTAAATGGGATATAGCGAACTTCGTATTGACCAACCGTGAACCATCGCCTGCGTTCTTGGAGCGGCACCTTTGGCACAAATGACCCTGCCTCTTTTGTGCGCTCAGCAGTAAGAATTGCGACCGTACAGGTGAAGCTGTTGGTGACGGCGTGGCCGCATATTACGGCTACGACACCGTGCTCTATCAATTGCGAATGGGAAAAGACGCGAGCGTGACCACTTCCTTTGGGTCGACCGTTTCCGTTGACCATCTTGCACTCGCCATCATGGCGGCCGGCACGATGGGGATCAAGAAGAAGGAATAGGTTTAAGGTAAGATATTTGCCGCAGAGCCCAATCTCCTGGCGTCGGTGTTGGCGATGAGTAAGCTCGGCGTCTCGATGCGGACGATCAAAGTGGTCTTGAACATGCTCATCGTGTTGCATTTGGCCGTTGAGAATTCTGACCAAGTGCTTGCGACCGTCTCGGAGGCTGACCAGGAGCGCGAGTTGGAGCGCTTCACTGCCGTCGTGCAGTTCACCGAGGGACTGGCAGATGACTCCGTTGGCCGATCGATTAAGCAGACCATAGCGTACAAAAGACAGAAGTGCCTGCTCGCCTATGTCCTCGACACGCTGCGGCTCACCGGCCTAGGGGACATACGCGATGAGGCAGGCAAATATCTCGTCTTGGTGGCTATCAATCTCGTCAACTGCATCGCAACGGCGAAGCGAATCAAGCTATGGAATTAGGCCTTCGTACGGCATGCACCGGCGCCGGTGGTGCCACCGCGCCGAGTATTTTGCGAAGGCCACGACTTTGCGCGCGGGAGTCCCTGCGCGGGCCGTTCGCGGACAATCGAATCGTGGATAGCCGCGATATCGGGGTTGGTTTCTGAGGCAGGTCCCGCCACAAGCACGCCATGGCGACCCTGATCATCACTGAGAAATCCAGCCAGGCTCGCGATCTGCGTGCAGCTCTCGGAGACCGCTTTGGCCAGATCCTGCCGGCTGAGGGCCACTTGTTGCGGCTGGCCGAGCCGCACGAGGTCAACGCCGCGTGGAAAAACTGGTCGAGCATTCTGCTCAAGCCCGACGATCTCTATCCGACCCATGCGGCGCCGGGCGGCAGCCGCGCCGCGAAACTGCAGGCGATAGCAGCCGCGCTAAAGCAGTGCGATCAGGTCATTCTAGCGACGGACTGCGACCGCGAAGGACAGCTCATCGGCCAGGAAATTCTCGAGCACCTACGCTATCGCGGTACCGTCCGCCGAGCGTTGTTCACGGCACAAGACCCGAAGTCGCTGCGCCAGGCGTTCGAGAAGCTGAAACCAAACATCGAACTGCAACCGCTCTACGAAGCGGCCGTTGCGCGCCAGCAAGCGGATCAAATCTTCAACCTGTCGCTGACCCGGACGGCGACACGGACGTTGCTTCCGCGCGGCACCAAGGGCGTGATTGGCATCGGCCGAGTCAAGACGCCGACGTTGGCGATCATCTGCCTGCGCGAGTTGCAAATCCGCGACTTCAAAATCGAAGAGTATTTCGAAGTCGTGGCGACCGCCAA
This sequence comes from Hyphomicrobiaceae bacterium, assembly GCA_031379035.1. Taxonomy (GTDB): domain Bacteria; phylum Pseudomonadota; class Alphaproteobacteria; order Rhizobiales; family Hyphomicrobiaceae; genus JABFRJ01. Next base: position 10,330 of record JANNEU010000370.1, read on the forward strand.
GGCCGAGGACGGCACATTTGTGATGCGTCATGCGCCGCCCACAAAGGCGCGCATTCGCGACAAAGCAACGGCCGAGACCATTGCGAGTGACGCCGCCAAGTACACTGGTCCACTAGAGCGGTTTCTACCTGATGTGAGTCAGATGGGCCACGGGGGGATTCCCTTGGAAGGGCAAATCAGATTCGAGAGATCCCACCTGACACGTGGGGAACTCGAATGGCCAAAGGATACTCGACGGATCTGCGCGCGCGG
>JANNEU010000381.1:0-19510 GCA_031379035.1 Hyphomicrobiaceae bacterium
ATGTAGCTCTTTCCCGACGAACGTAGCTCGACATGATACGTACGGCGGTCGGTGGTGATGACGAGGTTGGTTTCGAGATCAGCAGCGATCGGTTTGACCAGGATGTGTACCTGGGCACCGGTGCCCTCACCACTGGTGGTATCGCCGACCACCCAACGGACGGTATCCCCCGCCGAGACCGCCACCAGTTTTTCGGCGGGCTCAAGAGCAATATCGGTAACCTGGCTGATCGCTGCGTAGACTTGGTACAGCGCTCCCTTGGTGTAGGGATAGACTTGGATGGCGTTGATGTAACCGTCCTTCACGGGCTCCAATCGCGCCGCTGCGTTGGCCGCGGTGACCCGCTCGGCCGGCGGAGGCGCGTCCTTGGGCGGATCGGTTTTCTTCGACACCGGCTTCAGCTGCCCCGGCAGCGGCAACGGTTTTGGGACCTCGACGTACTGGACCGGCTTTCTGGTCTCGGGCTCGCGCAAGGCTGGCGAGAACGACCGGCTGTCGTAGGTCGTGTCGGACAACGGGATTTCCGGAACTCTGACTGATGGCGCGCAGGCGGCGAGCACCAGCGTCACTGACAGAGCCGGAATCGTTGATCGAAGCGGTCTCATTTGGCCTCTCCCGCATTGAGGTCCTGCGACCAGTTGAACGCATGTACGTAGACGCCGAGCGGGTTCTTGCGGATAAGATCGACAGTTTTCGGCGGCGTGATCACGGTCGAGAAAATTCCGGTCATGCGGTTTGTGCTGTGCGGCACCCCGTCCCGAAACGTTTTCTCCAACCAGCGGATCTGAAACGAGCTATCTGACGCGCGCACGACGCTGAACACATCGATCGCCACCGTCTCGCGTCCGACTTTGGCGAACGGATCATGCTCGCGCGCGTATTCGTTGAGCGTTACCGCCGCGCGGTCGGTGACAAAATCGTAGGCCTTCAGCCAGTTCTGCCGCACCACCACGGGATCGATCGACAGCGACCGCACGTTCTCGACAAAGCGCGCCAGATGAAACGCAATCTGCGCGTCGTTGGGTGTGTAGATTTCGGTGGCGGGTCCGACGGCGCGGGTGCCGCCCTGTCGGTCGATCTCGACCACATAGGGCACCGCGGACCCGGAGCGTCCGAGCCATAACAGGATGGCAGCCAGGACCAGCGACAGCAGCACGCTGCCGAGCGCCATCAGGCGCCAGTTTTGCGCCTGTGCGCGAGCCGAGCCGATGCGCTCGTCCCATTTCTGAGATGCTTTTTGGTAGGGCGTCACCGGTTGTGGTGTTTCGCCGTAGCGCAGATTGGATCGTTTGAAGACCATGGTGTGACCTCAGCTTTTGTCTTTGAGTTCGGGACCGGAACTGCCGCCGGGCCGGTCGCCATCGCGAACGGCCTGCGATGCGGCCATGCCGGCCTGGGTGAGACGTTGACGCCGGGCGAGGTTTTGCGCCCAGGCTGGCGGCGGCGGTGCTCCGGTGGCACCGCCCATGCCGCCCAACGCATCGGCGCCGCGACCGCCGCCAGCGTCAGGCGCTGGAGCTGTGGCGCGATATCCGGCTGCTGCGCCTTCGCGATAGGCATCGCGCACCGGTGCCGTGGCCGCGTTGGCCACGCGCGCTGCCGGGGCTCCAATCGTCGCGCTCGCGACACCGCGCAGACCGCCGCCCGCATAGGCAGCGCCCACCGTTCCGCTCAGCGACGCGGCAGCCTTGACCGCGCCCCCACCAGCGCGGCTCGCCATCCGCGCGCCACCGGTCGCCAGCATGCCACCTGCGACACCCGCACCAGCAGCACCAAGCCCTGTTGCCACTGCTGCGCCAGCACCCAATTGCGGCGCGCCCGACACAAGACCCGCTGCCAGCGCGGGCACGAAGATCGCCAAGCCAAAGACTGCAATGGCGGCCAGGATCGTTGATGCCGCTTGCGCCAAGGTGATCTCGCCGCCCGGCCGGATCATGGTGCCAAAAATCGACGAGCCGATGCCGACGACAATCGTCAGCACCATCAACTTAATGCCCGAACTGATCACATTGCCGAGCACTCGCTCGGCCAGAAACGCCGTCTGCCCCAACAGCGCAAACGGGATCAGCACAAACCCCGCCAACGTCGTCAGCTTGAATTCGATGATCGCGATGAACAGCTGCACCGACAGCACAAAGAACGCCAGCAGCACAATCAGCCACGCCAGCATCAACACCACGATGGTGACGAAGTTAGTGAAAAACGACGTCACCCCGATCAGTTCGCCCGCCTTCTCGATCAGTGGCTTTGACGCCGTAAAGCCAGTCGATGCGACAAACCCAGGCCGCATAAGATCGGCAGCCGTCAGCCCCACACCCGTTGCCTTCAGACCCAGTCCCGCAAATGAATTGAAAACGACTTCCGCGAGGCTTTTGAAGTTGTTTAACAACAACGCAAAGAACCCGACGTAGAGCACCTTCTTGATCAACTGCGCCGGTACATTGTCCTCGCCGTTCATGGCCCAGAACAATCCCGCCAGCGTGATGTCAATCGTCACCAGCGTCGTCGTCAGAAACGCCACATCGCCAGACAGCAGCCCAAACCCGCTGTCGATGTAACGGCTGAACGTCTCGGTAAACCGGTCGATAATCGCAAGGTCGTCCATGGCAAAGCTCCGCCTTTGATGCCGGCAGCCATCAACATTCGAGAGGTGAGATCAGAAGTTCAGCGCGACATCAGCGACGGCGGCGTTTGAACCGGCGCCAGAGAAACCGAAGTCGTTTCAAGAGGGTTTCGTGCTCGTGCGCGAAGCGGGGCCAGCCCCGCGCCCCGCTGAAGGGACGCGTCCCTTCAGACAACCCGCTCTTGAAAGACAAAAGACGGGAGGGTCCGGGCGGGTGTCCCGCCCGGCGGGGTGTGGGGCTGGCCCCGCTCGCGAAGCGATCGTGCTCGATGGTCATCTCACTGGCTCCGTGTGTAAGCGCTGCCGGTGCCGACAAAGGACTTGAAGCGTTGGCGGGCTTCGTCTTCGGTAGCGAGGTCGCGCGAGCGTTGCAGAGTGTCGGCGCGACTTTGTGTGGCGAGCAGAGCTTGCAGCTGCAGGGACTGTTTGACGCCGAGGGCGGTCAGCTCGTTGCCGGCTTGCGCAACATCGAGGGCGCCGCTGGCGGAGCGAGATTGGGCCATGGCGCGATCGAGGAGGGGCGTGTCGGTGGTGATGCCGTCGCCGATTTGGCCTTGCAGGACGACCGAGCGTTGCAGGCTGGCGTATTGCTCTTGCCAGCGGCGTTGAGCATTGCGCAGGACGTCGTCGGTCGAAAGGGCAGCGGTGAGTTCTTTCGGATAGAGCTGGGCGTAGCGGGCCTCGGTTTGGGCGACGCTGAGGGCGAGACCATCCCCTTCGCGCAGGCGCGATTGAATATCACCGAGCGTGCGTTGCAGGTCCGGGGCCATGGAGGACCCGAGCCGTTGCAGGTTCTGGTCCATGCGCTGGATCATCTGCGCTTGGGATTGCAATTGGCGGATTTGGTTGTTGATCTGTTCGAGCGTGCGAGCTGCGGTGAGCAGGTTTTGCTCGAAGTTGAAAGGATCGAAGACGGTGATGGCGCGCGCGGGCCTTGGAAGTGCGCTGCTCAGTGCGGCAACGCAAACGAGGACTGTCAGGAGATCGCGTGTGACCCGCGCCGCCCTGCGCCGTGCGGCGCGGGTTGTCGGTGGTGATACGTGGAACGGTGAAAAGCGTTGCGGCAGACGCTGATCGTCGCTGCGGCTGGGGCCCACCGGCGCGGGGGCCACGGGTTCAAGTTTTTTCGGTGCCGGTAGCGGTGGTGGCGCTGGTGAGCACACGCTTGTCGAAATCGGCGGGACCATAGCGATGTGGCTGCTATTCCCTGGATAGGCGGCAAGTGCCTCGGCGGCCCAGGGTAGCGCCTTGGCACGCAGAAAGGCAGCAGCAAACCCTATAGAGTCGGTTTGATGCGTCACAGTATCGATCAACCGTTGATCATCGGGCGATGATGCCCCGCAGAGGGCCAACGCGACGGGACCAAGCCCGAGTTCGAACAACCGGTTTCCGCGCGATGTCTGGGCATAATAATCCCGCTTGGGCGTGGCGGTACTGAGGATCTCCACCTGCCGGTCATTGAGACCGAAGCGCGCGTAGATGGCGCGCGCCTGCGGCTCGCGCGCCCGATCATTGGGCAGGAATATCCGCGTCATGCAGCTTTCGATCAGCGCTGGCGCAATCGACGATCGCTCGATGTCGGCGAGGGATTGGGTGGCGAACACCACGGCGACGTTTTTCTTGCGCAACGTCTTCAGCCACTCGCGGATGCGGGCGGCGAACAGAGGATCATCGAGGAAGGTCCAGGCCTCGTCCAAGATCAGCAACGTCGGCCGACCATCAAAGCGGGCTTCGAGCCGATGGAACACGTAGGTCAGCACCGGCGCCACCAGCGCCTTGTGCTGCATCAACGGTTCCATCTCGAAGTGCAGCACGTCGGATGACTTGAGGGTCTCTGCGGCGCCGTCAAGCAGGCGACCGTAGGCACCATCGAGCGTGTAGGGTTGTAAGGCCGCGAGTACGTCGCTCGATTGCACAAGGACAGCGAGCCCCGTCAGGGTTCGTTCTGCGGGCGGGGCGGATGCCAGACTTTGCAGAGCGGTCCAGACCGCATCCTTGATCGCAGGCGTGACCTTCAGGCCTTCGTTGGTGAGCAATCCCGTCACCCAGTCAAGCGCGAACGCAATTTCGCCGGGCTCATCGATGCGCGCCAAGGGTTGCAAGGCCAGCGTGCCATCGAGACCAAGTTCGATGGAACTCCCTTCCATAGCGAGAACGGCGGCCCGCGCCGACCGGCCGCGATCAAAGATCGCCACCTGGGCGCCGATGAAGCGCCGGAATTGCATTGCGAGCAGCGACAGCAGCACGGATTTACCGGCGCCCGTGGGGCCAACGATCAAGGTATGCCCGACATCGCCGACGTGCAGATCGAGCCGGAACGGCGTGCTGCCGCGCGTTTCGGTTAGCATTAGCGGCGGCGCGTTGAGATGCTGGTTGGTCGCAGGACCGGCCCACACCGCCGATACCGGCATCAGATGCGCCAGGTTCAATGTATGCACAATCGGCTGGCGCACATTGGCATACGGGTTGCCCGGGAGACTGCCCAGCCAGGCCTCCACCGCATTCAACGTCTCACGGATCGTCGTAAAGCCGCGTCCATTGATGATGCGTTCGACGGCCAAGAGTTTTTCGTTGGCCCGCCCCGGATCGGGATCGGCGACAACGAAGGTTGTCGTGATATGTCCAAACGCGACTTCATCGGAGCCAAGTTCTTGCAATGCCTCATCGGCATCGAGCGCTTTGGCGTCGGCGTCCGGATCAACGAGAGCTGTCTCCCGGTTGAACATCACCTCCCGCAGCACCGCACCGACCGATTTGCGCTTCGAAAACCACTGCCGCCGAAGTTTGGTCAGGTGCTTGTTCGCGTCCGTCTTGTCGAGCGCGATCCAGCGGGTGGACCAGCGGTAGGAAAATCCGAGATCGTTCAAGGTATCGAGCAGGTCCGGCGTGGTGGCATTGGGAAACCCGAGGACCGTCAACACCCGCAGATGGGCATCGCCGAGCTTGGGCTCAACACCGCCGAGCAGCGGTGTGTCAGCGAGGATCGCATCGAGATGGACCGGCACGGCTGGCACTGCAATGGCGTGCCGCTTGGCCGAGATGGTGCCGTGCAGATAGGCCAGCGTTTCAGCGTCAGTCAGCGGCTCGGTCTCGGGCAGGATCGTCGCCAACATGCCAAAGACGCGATCGGTTTCGGTTTGAAACCACGTCAGCTGCGCGAACGGATCGGCTTCGACCGGGTTGCCCTCGCCGCGCTCATAAAGCCAACGCTCGGCGCGGCCCGCGGCTTCGGCGGGTGGCAGATAAAGACAGGTGAAAAAAAAGCGGCTCTCGAAGAGCGCGCTGTCCGTATGGAAAGCCGCGCGACGCTCCTCATCGACTAGCCAAGAGGCCGCGTCGGCAAAACGCGCGCCGGGATACGCATTGGCCGGAATCCGCTCAGCCTCGAAGAACAGCGCCCATCCATCCCCAAACCGTTTGACGATGTTGTTCAGCCGCGCCGTCACCGAGACCAGTTCGGTTTCGGTTGCGCTGTCGAGGTCGGGGCCTCGGTACCGCAGCGTCCGTTGAAACGAACCGTCTTTGTTCAAGATGACGCCTGGAGCCACCAGGCACGCCCAAGGAAGATAATCAGACAGACTGGTGGTGGCTTTGCGATACTCGGCAAGGTTCAGCATGTGAGCGCTCCTTTGTGGCGGGCATGACGGGACAAGACGGTGAGAAACGCCGGGTCCTTACGCGTGACCCAGACGGCGATGGCGTGGCCGATGATCCAGATGAGCAGTCCCGCGATCCAGAGCCGCAGGCCCAAGCCGACGGCCGCCGCCAGCGTGCCATTGAGGATCACAAAACTGCGCGGCGCCCCGGCAATCAGGATCGCCTCAGTCAAGGATCGATGCAGCGGAACTTCGTAGCCAGGTGTCGCTGTGGGCGGGCCGATCATGGCGAGTCTCCGCCACTGATCAGTGCGCCACCCGCGAATGAGAAGAACGACAGAAAGAACGACGTCGCGGCAAAGGCAATCGAGAGCCTGAACACGATCTGCACCAGACGCCGAAAGCCGCCCGACATATCGCCGAAGCTGAGGCTGAGCCCGGTGATGATGATGATCACCACCGCACTGACCTTGGCGACCGGTCCTTCGATGGACTCGAGAATGCGCTGCAACGGCGCTTCCCACGGCATGCCGGAGCCGGCGGCCCAGGCCGGTGAGACCGACACGACAACGATTGCGGCGCCCAAGATAAGCAAGGTCGCTGTCTCAGTCGTGAGGGTATTGCGTCGCTGCGCGAACGGGCTGCCGCCCGCACCCGCCCGTCTTTTGTTTGGAGGAGCGCTCATGACGACACCGTGCGGAGGGTGGGGCGGTCGAGTGGGCGGAGGACGTAGCCGTCGTCAGCATCCAAGCCGTCCAGCTCAAACACGCCCGTCACCCGGCGTTTGTCGCCGCGACCATCGATAAACACGATAATCTCTACACTGGCAGCGATCAGGTCGCGCGGCACCGTAACCACAGCCTCCTGGATCAATTGCTCCAACCGCAGCAAGGCCAGATGCGCTGAATTGGCGTGCAGCGTGGTGATGCCGCCGGGATGGCCGGTGTTCCAAGCCTTCAGCATGTCCAGCGCTTCCGGCCCGCGCACCTCGCCGACAATGATGCGATCAGGCCGCAAGCGCAGGGTGGATCGCACCAGATCGGCCAACGATGCGACACCGGGCTTGGTGCGGAGCGTCACGACGTCCTGCGCGGCGCAGCGCAGTTCGCGCGTATCTTCCAGAATGACCACGCGCTCATCTAACGCTGCGACGCAGGCCAACAGCGCGTTGACCAGCGTCGTCTTGCCGGACGATGTGCCACCCACCACGACGATGTTGCGGCGTTCGGTGACGGCTTTGGCGAGCACGTCGGCCTGCACCGCCGTCATGATCCCGGCGGCGACATAGTCGGCCAGCGTGAACACGACATCGGGCGGCTTGCGGATTGAAAAGCAGGGCGCCGGTGCCACCGGCGGCAACACGCCTTCGAAACGCTCACCGGTATCGGGCAGTTCGGCTGAGACGATGGGCGCCCGATCGCTGACTTCGCGCCGCACGTGGGCTGCCACCAATCGAATGATCCTTTCGGCTTCAGCAGCGCCAATGCGCTCGCCGGTATCGGCACGGCCTTTGGCGGCACGATCAATCCACAGGCGCCCGTCCGGATTGACCATCACTTCAAGGACAGTGGGGTCTGAGAGGGCGGCACCGATCGTCGGACCAAAAGCCGTCCGCAACATCTGACGACGGCGGCCGTGGGCTTCCTCAGCTGCGATGGTGTGAAACAGCTCAGTCATGACCGGGGTCTCCATCAAAGTCATTCTCATCGGCATGATCGGCAGCGGAGCCGTTCGGCGCGGAACGCCGTTTCAGCGCAAATTCGTCGGTGGTTCCAAAAAGATCAGGATTGGTGTGCGCGATGGTTTCGAGAACCTCGGACACAAGTCGTTGGTCGCCAGCCAGTTGGCGGCCTACCTGGGCTACGAACACCTGAAAGCGCTCACGCCCGAGCAAACGCGCGGGTTCCTGTTCGTCGTCAGGCAGAGGGGGCGTAATGGTGAGGAAATAGCGGACGAACAGCGCCAGTACTTCCGTGACGATCGCCTGATCGCGCTCGATCTTTTGAGCGACGCCGATGATGTCCGCGAGACGGTTCAACAACAGATCATCGATACCGGGGACCTGCTGCGGCGTGAGACTGGCGGCCAGCGCCTCTTCCACCAAGGCTGATTTGCCGCCGTGTGTTGACCGCGCAACGTCATCAAGCCGCCGCGCCAACGGCAGTGAGACATAAAGCGTGTACCGTTTCTTCCGCATGGGACGATGCGACCTGAGCCATCAATCTGCGGAACTGCAGACAACGGTCAGACTGCAACGCGTTTCGCTCAGCCGTGAATGGGGAAACGCGGGAAATCGTGGGAACGAGAGGGAAGCTCAAGGAATATGCAGGAACCCGAACGCAACGTGTCGAAAGGATCGCTCAGCTTTTGCCCAACGCACCAACCTCTGCAGGTATCGCTGACTCCGATATCAGGCGCTGTATGCCGCTCAGACACGGCAAAGTTTCTGCAATCAGCCGTTGTTGAGTATTTTGCCCGCTGACAAAAACGAGCCGCATGCTCGGCGCAGTGGCGATCCGATGACCCTTCTAACCTTTCGCGAATCGTTCGGCCACCGGCAGCTTGTGGATCTGGACCGACGCGATCGACGGGTTACCATAAAGCTCAAACCTGACCCGGTGCTTCCAGTCAATGTTTGTTCCACCAGCTTCCGCTGTTGGTGGAAGCGGACACGGCGTTAGAAGTCACCGTCCGCTCGATCTGCTTGGCGGTAGCTGAACGTCAGGGCTAACTCCTGTGCCCAAGAAGCCAAGCAGCGTGAACGGTCGTCCCTGCAGGGCTTCGATGAAGGTGAAGCCGACGAAGGCTGTGTAGGCGATGGCGGCCAAGATGACAGCCGTGCGGCCGAGGCTCTTCGGCAGCATCAGGCTTGCGATGAACCCGACAACAGGGATCACGTGCATGGCGTGCGTTGCGAAGAAGTGCGCGACGCGGAGATCACCGCCGTCGCGTGACCAACCCATGATCGGGAAACTGCGTGCGTCCGACGTGCCAGATCCGATGTAGTGCGAGGCAAAACTGGACAAAGCAGTCGCGGCAATCATCGTCAGAACGAACGTCAAGATGAGGCCGACAGCAACAGACATGCGAAAAACAGAATGGATGCCATCATCCTTGGCGCGCCAGACGAGGACGCCGTAGACGAGACTTGCCGTTGTGAGAACGACGGCGAAGAACCCCATCAAAGGATAGAGTCCGCGGACGGCTGTGTTGTAGTGCGAGCCGACACCCAAGGCCGCGGCACCGCCGATCCAGACGATCTCGGCTGCCATCGCGAACACCGCCACCGCAGCATAGATACGATACCAACGTGCTTGCGCCGTTTCACGCGGTAGCCACTCCGCGAACAACGCCAATGTTGCCAGATACACGGCGAGTGCTAACTGGAACTTCAGCGGCTTGATCCAGACGTTGATGCCCTGGAACGTGCGCGTGTCGATCAGCAGCGCGAATGTCGTCGGCACCATCACGGCCGCGAAGAACAGCGCTGCTCCGGCAAACAGCGGCTCGCGACGAAACAGGTCAGCGAACGGTGAGATGCTAGTAGGTGCGGTTTGCGTCGCTGCGACAGGCGTTGACATCAGATGTCTCCGAGAAGGATTGAGCAATCAGGCCGCAGATGCCAAAGTTGATATCAAGCGCGCGGCGCGGATGAACGAGAACATGAGCAAGCCTGCCGGTCCGAACATGAAAGTGAGCGCAAGACACGGCATGACGAGCAGAAATGGGATGCGCTCACGGCGTGCGGTGCGGACTTCCCAGGCGCCGACGAACAGATCGAACGCGAGATAGTGCACCCAGCCTGCGAGCACGATTTCTCGCGTGGTGAAGAGCTTCATCACATCGGCGAGCGTGCCAAATCCGCCGTCGGTGCCGGACCAGAACGCGAGCACGATGCCCGTGTACGACACCGACAACAGCAGCGGGATCACAAGGCCCGCGACCCTGTCGGCGAGCTTCGGAAGGAAAGGGGACGCAAGTAGCGCCACCCATCCCACGATCGCGACGGAATTGCAGGCTTGAAAGAGCGCATCGGGATTCATGGCGCTGATCTCCGTTTAGCTGTCGACGGCGAACTTGCCCGACCTGCTTCGCCTATTCTGTGGACCTCAGCCGCGCCGCCAGACGGCAATGGCGAGCATTGGAAACCAGAAGAAGGCGAGCGGCGGCGCAAAAGCTTGCAGAATGTTCAACTGCGGAAACACGGTGCGGGCGCAGGTGATCAAGAACAGGATGCCGATCATAACGGCTGCGATCCCAGTCAAACGCAGACCGACTCGGATCAAGACGATGCCTGTCGCAATCATCCACATGCCGCTGACCAACTGCACGCCGAGCAGTTCGCCGACCGCGCCAGCATAGCCATTCAGCAAGGTGTAGCTGGTTACGATGACGGTCTTCGTCACTGCGTCTTTGCTTGTCATGTAGGTGGCAGCCAGCCCTGGTATGGCAACGAGCCAACGCACGATACCCAGCATTTTGAATACGCCCGCGGCCGCGCCCAGCAAGGCGGCTGTGTCGACCAGCAAGCCACGAACGCCTTTGCTGTGGGCGTAGGCGCGAAGGGCGACCGCAAGTGGGATCGTCGCCAAGGCGGTCAGCATGTACGCCCAGTAACCGATCTGAACAGCCAGCGCCTCGCGGGTGATGAGTGGCAGAGCTTCGGCGGCCGGTAGCCGCAGACTGGCGGGCCAGCCGATGGCTTTGCCAAGCACGATCAGCGGCACCGCGAACAATCCGGCTTGCAGGAGCGCCCACCCCATCAAGGCGCGGTTGTTGGCAATGACAGGTTCACCCGGGCGGTCGTACGGGTCTGCAGCAAGAGCAGGCGAGGACGGTCGTGACATGAGTATGGGTCTCCGGAGATGAGGTGCGAGGCTGATGAGATCGCGGTGATTGTGGTTATGCAGCCGCGCGGACGGAAGCCGCCGCTTTGCCGTCGAGTGTGGCGGCAACAGCAACATCGAGTGGCGTGTGCGGCTCAGGGCCGATCAGTTGTTCGAGCTTGCTGTTGTCGAGGCGCAGCGGGTGTTTCCACAGCCACAACATTTCGATGGCTTCGCGCAGGAACGTCACGAACGGCGCGCCGAGATACATCGTGAACCAAGGGAACGGTTTGATGGCGAGATCCTTGCGACCGATGACCTGATGGGCGGCTTCCGTCATCGTACGTCCTGGGTCGCACCAGTGGCCGCGAAAATTCACGAGCTCATAGGGCGCGAGCGTGGCTTTGCGGTCGACAAGCCGCGCAAAGGTTTCGGCCAAATCGGGCACGTACGCCCAGCTGTGACCGACGCCTGCAGGCGACAAGTCACGCAAGACCTTTGCTGATCGCCCCCCTTTGGCGAGCGCTTGCGGAAACCAGGACCCAACAACGCCCGGCCCGAAGAAATCACCAGCGCGGACCGCGATCGTGCGCACACCGCGCTTCGCCGCGGCCTCCGCAAGCATGGTTTCCATCTCCAGCCGCACTTGCCCCTTGCGCGTTTCTGGCGCTGATGGCGTCACTTCCGTTACGACCGCGCCCGACTTCGGACTGAAGACATAGACGTTGGCCGGGAACAGGATTGTTGCGCCAGATACGGCCGCCGCCTCGATGGCGTGCGCCAGCATGGGAATGCCGACCTCGCGCCACTTGGTGTAACCGGGAGGATTTACCGCATGGACTATCAACTCTGCGCCCTGGGCGGCGGCGATGACATCTGCTTTATTCAGCGCATCGCCCGTCGTCCACTCGACGGCATAGGGGACGCTGAGGTTGGTCGGCGCTTTGCGGACCAGCGCGCGGATACGGTAGCCGCGAAATGCCAACGCCGACGCGATGGCACCACCGATGGCGCCAGAGTGTCCCAGAACAAGGGCAAGGGGTGCAGTGCTTGGCGCGGTCATGTCGGCTCCATCGACGTTGTGTTTGACGTGTCACGACAGTGACGGTCACGGGCCCACAAGAAAATTGACGAAATGTCTAGAGCGGCTATTCGGTTCCGTATGGGGGGGCAGGTTCGCGTGATCTTTGGCCGATACCTGTATGACCGCTATACGAACTTACACACTGGACGCTGCCAGACAGCGTCGGTAGCTCGTCACGACAGGTGACGTGGCACGTGCCAGGATCGACCCATCTTGCATCTTCGCGCCCGAAACAGCGGGCACCACCAGGATCAGAATGCCAACCATGAACGACTGGTCGCTCGTCCGCTCATTTCTCGCCGTGCTGCGTGGCGGCAGCCTCTCTGCGGCCGCACGGACGACGGGCCTGACGCAGCCAACCATCGGCCGGCACATCGATCAGTTCGAGGATGCCCTCGGCCAAAGCCTGTTCACGCGCTCACCCGGCGGCCTCATCCCGACGGCCGCAGCACTAGCGCTTCAGCCGCATGCCGAATCCATGGAAGGTACGATGGCGGCACTCGTTCGCGCGTCCGAATCCGGTGGCGACAAATCGGCACCGCGCGGAACGGTGCGCATCACGTCGAGCGAAATCATGGGGAGCCTCGTTCTGCCCGAGATCCTGTCAGGCATCCGCTTCAAGTATCCGGAGATCATCTTCGAATGCGCGATCAACAACCGCTCTGATGACTTGCTGCGGCGCGACGCCGACATCGCCGTGCGCATGGTACGGCCGACGCAGGAGGGGCTCGTCGCTCGAAAAATCGGCGAAGTGGCGCTGCGGCTCTATGGGCATCACCGCTACATCGAACGCTTCGGCAATCCCGCGACAATTAAGGAACTGACGAAAGGCCACTTGATCGGTTTTGACCGGGACGAATTTTCGGCGCGCTCGGTGGCGGCTGGGACACTGCCGATCTCTCGCGATCTGTTTTCATATCGATGCGACGCCGATACCGCACAACTCGCGGCAATCAATGCGGGTCTCGGCATCGGTGTCATGCAAGCCAATCTCGCGCGCCGGAATCCAGATCTCGTGATGGTCTTAGGCGAGGTCGTCAAAATGAAGCTCGACGTTTGGATCGCCGTGCACGAAGGCCAGCGCGATCAACCCGCCATCCGGGCGGTTTTCGATGGTTTGGCTCAGGGCCTGACGGCCTTCTTGTCGGAGTGAAGCGGAGGCTCTGCATCGACAATATCGCCGCAGAGTATGATGCATAACAATCAGCCGACCCTTCACGTTCTGAGCTTTGCCTCAAGGCCCCAGGGGGCGGCGGGCGCCACAGTCGGTGCATATCCGACACGAGGGAGCATCTGGATGCGCTGAGGCTCAACAACATTCAGTCGGCGGTGCAACGCCTTGTACTCGATATCCATCTCGGGATATTCCTGCAACGCCTGACTGACAGGATGCATCGCAAGGCCGGCGGCACTCGCCGCCAGATTCGCCCGCGCATAGAGTGCGCCCGCGCGAATTTGATCGATGCGACTGTTTCCAGGCGATGTGATCCACAAATATCCCGGTGTCTCGGCCATTATGCCCTCGAAAAGATCCGAACCTGACTTGGACGCACTGCTCTTTGGATCGAGAAGCGCCGGTCGGCTAATCTGGGCTCCCCGACGTTTCAGTGTGTGACGGCATAGCTCGCAGAGGTGGCAGCAGGTTTCGCAGCATCTACGGCGTGCCAGCATCAGCGAGCGCTCACTCTGGTGGCCTGACACCCTCCGGGTAGCTCAAGCGGCTGGAATGTTGTTTCTAATCCTCTGCTTACAGGGTGCAGCCGTGCCGTGCGGCTATCAATGACAAGCCTTCTCGGGCGGCCGAAGTGGCCGTCATTGACACCCGCCCGTCCCGTCGGCGTTTCACTCTGCCATGAGATTCAGGCCCCACTCTGATCAGTTCCACCCACTCGGAACGTCGAGGAACCCTAATCTGCCCTACCAATGCGAGCGCCTCGATCGCGGCTCCACTCAGGGCGAGGCCATCGGGGTTGGCTTCTATTTCCGCGCGACCAATTCGCATCAGGTCCACGCTCTCCTTGTGGGTCCGATGGGTCAACGCCTCAATGACCCAGGCACGCCAAGTCAGTGCACGGAGATCCTTGACCACGGCGTCGTCGCTGGAAAGGCGCACGTGCTCGACATTGGAATTCGCACTCAACACAGCACTCACCAAAGCCAGCGTTGCTGGCCTCAATTTGTCGAACGGAATCCTGGAAGTGCGACGCCTCAAAATCATTTGCCGACCGCTTTTATCCAAAGCGGCGAAGAATTCGCCGTGGTCGAGCGTTCGACCGTCGAGGCCGTGGTCAAACACTACTATGTACTCGCTGAACGACCCGAGATTGCCGAGATAGCTAGCGATCCCGTCCATTGCGCACTGGCAGTGCCGACGCTTTGAGATAGGACATCATCATCGCCGTCAGGTGCGTCCGCACTATTGCGGTCAGATCCGCCGGAGCGTTTGAAGCAAGCAATGCCTGCACGGGGCCAACTGCGGCCGTCGAAATCATGAATGCGATAACAGCAGGATTCTGGAAGCGGCAATCCGCTGCAGTGGCCAGCATGTCGCAAAGAGCCAACTGCGATCGCATCGCCATGCGATTAACGACAGCCTCCCCTCCAAGCTCGGCCGCAACGGCGTAGAGTGCCTTCGATGTTGCAGGCATTTCCAGCTTCGCCGTGATGAAACCGTCGACCACGGCCGCGGCCATGTCCTCGATCTTTCGGCCTTTGGATCCCACGCATGCCGCTTCTACGGCTTCGACCACGTGAACCAGATGCCGTTCCAGTACGGCGGCCATTAGGGACTGCTTGTTGGGGAAGTATTGGTAGAGCGAACCCACCGATACGCCCGCACGCTCGGCTACGCGCGTCGTCGTCAGACTCCCCAGACCTCCATCCAGCAAAACCTGAATAGCCGCATCAAAAATCGCTTCGACTGTCTGGTTGGATCGTGCCTGAAGTGGCTTTTTCCTGGGCTTATCCGGGACCACAGCGCCTCTCCTGAAATGCGAATTCACAAGCTGAAGAATAATTCACATATTAGGAAAGGTCAACCGCGGGAACTCGTCATGCCAATTCGGTCCATTCGCCAATCATCTGCAGGTGCGTTCCTAAAGATACTGTCGGTCGCTGGGGTTCTCTCTCTTGCGGCGTGCGCAGTCATCGGATCGTCTGCGGTCGCCGACGGCGGCAATAAGAGCAGCACGACCGTTGCAAAACACCAAATATCCATCACACGATCCATGATCATTCCACGAGCACCGCAAGTTGTGTTCGCGTTCATCGCGGCCGAGGACGTGCTGCCCAAGGTGCTCACAGGGTATGGGCCGCTGCCCGCGGTGGTTCGGACATCAAAAAATACCGGCCCCTGGGATCAACCCGGCTCGGCTCGCATCGTTCACTTGGCCGATGGCAATACCGCACGGGAACAGGTCACTTTCTATAACGCGCCCCATCGCTTCGCCTATCGTGTCTGGGATGTCAGTCACCCGATCGTCGGAACACTCGCGAACGAGGCACGTGGCGAGTGGACATTCGAGCCTCATCCAGATGGCACACTCGTCACCTGGACCTACACATTCAGTGCAGTAAACGCCCTCGCATCCGTTCCGCTGACTGTGATCACAAAAATCTTCTGGCGCGGGTATATGGACGTCTGCTTAGACAACGCGAAGCGGCTCTTGACCAAAAAGGTTGGCACGAAAGCAAATTGAAATGAGCCGCCGCATCACGGTAATACTAATGCGGTGCATGCGGATTGCGGTGGCTACGGAGAGATCAGTGCCTGCGACCTTGATGAACTCGTGCGCGCCAAGCAACTCGCACCGGAACGCAGCCGCGGGGCCGAGTTGATGCTCTGGTCCTCAATCCACGGCCTTGCGGTGCTCACGAACACGGGCGCGCTTCGGGAACCGTTAGATGCAGCGTTCGACCGGTTGTTTCGGTTTGTGATGCCCGGGCTGGAGCATAAGTCGAACGGGCAGCGCGCGGCCTCTCCCGATAGACGCCGCCGTTGAGCAAGGCATCACGACGCCCACGCGGACCCTCAACATCTCGCGATTCTGTAAATCGAGCAGCGTGCGCTCAGCTCCTATGGCCTGACGCCCTGGCAACGAGCGGCTGCGCCAGATTAAACTCACCCCTACTCAATAACGGATCTGCCAGCTCGCGATCTTCCCGCGCTCGACGCGAAAGAGAAAATCTGCGGCGTTCGCATAGCCACGGTTGTTGCGGATGGTTCCCTTGACGATGACTGCGTCGCCGGCCGCCACGATTGACGCCCCATCGACACGAGCCTCGGCGGCAATCACATCACTCTCGATCCAGGCCCGGAAGGCTTCGCCCGATTTCAACGCTCCCACCCCGTATTGCTGTGTTGCCGTGTCAGCAAAGAGCTTGCGGATCCTGGCCGCAACCTTGGCCGACATGGCAGTGAGAAGCGTTTCGACAATGGCTCTCGGGCTGGATTGTGCGCGTAGCGGCCCGGCGAAGACGGCCAGTGCCAGAAAAGCGAGTGATGCGGTGCGGCGGGTCATGGACGGCTCCGTGCTCTTTCGGGGTATGGCAAATCGAGTCACGCCGCGAAACGGCTTGTGAGGTAACCGACAGCCGCGCCGAGACCGATCGAGATCGCAAAAATCGGCAGCATGCGCTCGGGATGCTGCGCCGAATAGGTGATCAGAATTGGCAGCGAGGACAGGGCACCAATGAGTGCGCCTTTCACCAGCGACGGCACCGGCATGACGGCATATGAGATGAAAATCGTGGTCACGAACCAGTGCGTGAACACCGATGCGAGCACGATCCGATCCGTACCGCGCAGGATCATCGGCGCGATGTCGATAAGGCCGGCAATGAGGCCAATGACAAGAGTTGCGAGTAGTTTCGACATGGTGGTGGGTCCTTAGGCCGGGGCAACCGCGTTGTGTGTGGGAAAGTCGCGAGGCGGAACCTGCACGCCTCGCGACTAGACTTCAGTGTTCGCTATCGAGATGCGCGAGTTGCTCGGTCGCATAGCGGCCACCTGCCACCGCGGTTGCTGGCATGGCCGCTTCGATGGCGCTCAGGTCCGCGGCGGTCAAACTCAACTTCGTTGCGCCGAGAGCTTCCGTCAAGCGATCGCGGCGGCGTGCGCCGACGAGCGGGACGATGTCCGCGCCTTGTGCCGCGACCCAGGCAATGGCGATTTGGGCAACTGTGGCGTTGCGGGCGGCGGCGACATTGCGCAGAGCGTCAACGAGGATGAGGTTCTGTTCGACGTTGCCAGCTTGAAAGCGCGGCGAGTAGCTGCGGAAATCGCGCGCCCCCGTGGAACCCGCCTGCCAATGTCCACTGATGAGACCACGCGAGAGCACGCCGTAGGCCGTCATGCCGATACCGAGTTCACGCAGCGTCGGCAGGATCGTCGCCTCGACGCCGCGCGAGATCAGCGAGTACTCAATCTGCAGGTCCGCGATCGGCGTGACCTTTGCGGCGCGCCGGATCGTATCTGCGCCGACTTCCGACAAGCCGACATGGCGCACGTAACCCGCTTTCACCATGTCTGCGATGGCGCCGACTGTGTCCTCGATCGGCACGTTCGGGTCGAGGCGTGCGAGGCGGTAGATGTCGATGTAGTCCGTGTTCAAGCGCTTCAGCGTGTACGCGAGGGCGTTCTTGACTGCGGTCGACCGGCCGTCGACGCCGATCCAGCTGCCATCGGGGCCGCGTATGGCACCAAACTTGACGCTGATCTGCGCCTTCGCGCGATCGCGACCGTGGAGTGCTTCTGCAATCAGCAGCTCGTTGTGGCCCATGCCGTAGAAGTCGCCGGTGTCGATCAAAGTCATGCCAGCGTCGAGGGCTGTGTGGATGGTGGCGATGCTTTCGGCGCGGTCGGAGGGGCCGTAGAGGTCAGACATGCCCATGGCGCCGAGGCCGAGTTGGCCGACGGTCGGACCTGTTTTTCCGAGAGTGCGGTAGGTCATTGTCATGGCGGCGTCTCCGGTGTTGGCGCTTGGTTAGCACCGTTGCGATGTCACTGATTTGCCACGGACCCTTGCGTGCGATAATCCGCTCTTAATAGAACGGCCTGTCCGGATTTTCGCACAATGATAGAACCTGACCTGTCTGACCTAACGGCCTTTGTCGACGTGGCGCGCGCGCGGAGCTTTCGTGGAGCCGCCAAGCAAAAGGGCGTATCGCCATCCGCACTGTCGGATGCTTTGCGGCGCCTTGAGGCCCGTTTGAATGTGCGCCTGCTCAATCGAACGACCCGCAGCGTGACGCCGACCGAAGCTGGGCAAAGACTGCTCGAACGCTTGGCGCCAACCCTGGCGGAGGTGGCCGCAGCGGTCGACTCGCTCAATGATTTTCGCGGCGACGCGCGCGGGACGCTGCGGCTCAACGTGCCCGGCGTTGTTGCGGACCTCATTCTGCCGTCGATTTTGACGAAATTCTTAGCCGCTTATCCGGCCATCACAGTCGAAGTGGTCGCAGACGAGAATTTCATCGACGTGCTGGCCGCCGGTTACGATGCGGGCATTCGGTATGACGATGCCGTCGAGCGGGACATGATCGCGATCCCGATCGGGCCGCGCAAACAGCGCTACATCACGGCGGCATCTCGGGGCTATCTCAAGACACACCGGATACCCGCGCATCCGCGTGACCTGCTCGACCACCAGTGCATCCGCTTGAAGTTTGCGAGCGGCAACATGCCAGCTTGGGAGTTCCAGCGCCGCAAGCAACGCGTGAAGATCGCGCCGAAGGGGCCGCTCGTGGCCAACCGCATCGAATTGCAGTTGGCGGCGGCCCGCGCTGGCCTCGGCATCATCCACGGCTTCGAAGGCTTCATCATGCCGTCCGTTGAGCGCGGCGACCTTGTGCTCGTTTTAGATGACTGGGCCGAGACGTTCTCCGGACCGTTTCTGTACTACGCAAGTCGTCGCCATATGCCTGGGTCGCTCCGCACGTTCGTCGACTTCGTGAAGGCAGACAACGACTCTGGACATTAGACAATGAAGCCAGTGCAAACTCCGGATCACCATTTTTCTTCTAACGATCAACGCAACCTTCATTGCTCGCCGTGATGTCCGCAGCTGGTCGGAGCGGACATGGACAGCCTCCGATATCAACGCCGTTTCCGTCAGCAGCTGGCCCGATGTCCCCGGAACGGCATTGGCGCCGGTCTGGTCGGTACTGATGGAGCAGCTGCTGACGGAGACGGTTCGTTGGTCAACCGCTCGGGCGCATCATGGCTCGATCGGCGGGGATGGCCAGCTGACGCTCATGACAGCTTGATCCCACCCGGAAACTCCAGCACCTCGCCGAGGGGATCGTCGTCACCGGGACTGCGCGCACGATCCCGATCATGCAGCGCGCCCGTCTGCGCCTTGCCATAGGCCAACAAAGGCAA
>JANNEU010000400.1:0-24452 GCA_031379035.1 Hyphomicrobiaceae bacterium
TTCAAAGCATATCCGCGGGGATGTGAACTACGCCTGGCCGACGGCTGAGATTGCCGTGATGGGGGCCAAGGGTGCCACCGAAATCATCTATCGCGCAGAGTTGGGCGACCCGGAAAAAATCAAAGGCCGCATCGACGAATACCAGAAGCGCTTCGCCAACCCCTTCGTCGCCGCCGAACGCGGCTACATCGACGAAGTCATCACCCCCAGCGCCACCCGCCGTAGGCTTTGCCGCGGCCTCAACATGCTCGCCAACAAAAAAGCCGAAAACCCCTGGAAAAAGCACGACAACATTCCGTTGTGAGTGCAGTCGGCAAAAAGGTTCGTCTGCCAGAACCCGTCGCCGCAATCTATCGAGCGGTGGCGGAGCTGGAGCTGGCCTATCCAGGTCGAAAGTTCACGCCCGATGGCCACCTTGTCGGATCGATCGGCGAGGTTGTCGCCGCCGAAGCGTTGGGGTTGGTGCTCTATCCCAACTCACATCCTATTCACGACGCCCACGATGCAACAGGCGACGTCCAGATAAAAATTACCGGCACGAAACGCATCGCAATGACCGCTCCCTGTTCGCGACTGGTCGTGCTCCAGATTGTTTCCGCGGCGGAGACTCAGATCGTCTATGACGGCCCCGGCGAACCGGTTTTTTGTGCGGCTGGCAAGCTCGGCAAAAATGGCCAACGCAGCATCAGCCTCACTAAGCTTCGCACAGTTGCAGCAGGCCAACCCCGATCATAGGTCCGTCGTTCAATGCAGAGACTGGTCGCTCGCAAACGGGTACGCCACAGCATAGCATGGCGGTTCTAGGCCCGCGTCCAATCCTCCACCCTCAACCCCGCCACTCTCTCAAACTCCCGCACGTTCGCCGTCACCACCGTTGCACCATGCCGCAGCGCTTGCCCCGCGATCAGCAGAGCATAGTGCCCGATCGGCGTGCCCGCTCGTTCGAGGGTCGCGCGAATATCGCCAGCGGTTGCTGCATCGTCCGCGTCAAACGGGATCACGGTCGGCCCGCCTGACAGAAATCGATCAAGCACCGAAGCGTTGCGCCGCCGCAAACGGCTCTTCGCGACGCCATATCGCAGCTCAAAAACCACAACTGACGAAACGCCTATCGCCTCACCGCGCGCAATGGCGTCCGCATAGTGCCGCCGAGTTTGCAACGACACGCTGTGGATCAGCCCGATAACCGCACTGGTATCGAGCAGGATCAAGACTTGCCCCCGACTGGGTCTTCAGCTTCGGCTGTCTCATCCTCCCAACCGAAGTCTTCCGGTTGGACCGGGGCATCGGGCGGAATGCCCTCCGGCAAAAATTCGCCACCAGCCAACTCGCGAAGCCGATCCAGCTCCGCGAACCACGCCTCCACATCTAGCGGCTCGATTGGCTCCAGGATCACCGCCTTGCCCTCTCGGCGCACCCTCACCTGCGTACCCGGCAAGCGAAACGCCTTCGGCAGGCGGACAGCCTGGCTGCGCCCATGCATAAAGATCTTGGCGATGTCTCGGGCCATTGTAACCACCAATTGATATCTATCATTAGTAGATACCATTGTGACGGCGTTTTCAACCCCACATCTTGACATCGCTGCATCAGATGCGCTACCTATCCGTGCATGCGTACAACTTTGGACATCGACGACGATATTCTGAGCGCGGCGAAGGAACTCGCCAAGGCGGAGGGCCGAACCATGGGCGAAGTGATCTCAGATCTGGCGCGCCGCGCCCTGACCCAACCGGCCTCCGGCGCACCCGGCTTCGCCGAGCCAGCCAGCCAATTCCTCACTGATGATTGGGCGATGTTTCCGCGCCGCGACGGCCCGCCCGTGACCAACGAACTTATCCGCCAGATCCAGGACGAACTGGATATCGAGGATGCAATCCCTTGGGACCACGCGCGCAACGCGCCGCGTAAGTTCGACGCGGAGTAACCAGTGCGGGCCCTGCTCGACGTCAACATGCTGCTCGCCTTGTCGGATGCCAAACATCCGCACCATTCGCGCGCCCAACGATGGCGGGCGACTGACGGAGCAGACGGCTGGGCAAGCTGCCCGCTGACCCAAAATGGCTTTCTGCGGATCAGCACGCAGAAAGCCTATTCCAACCCGATCCCGATACCTGAAGCGTTCGCCGTGTTGCACCGCCTGACCACCCGTCCCGACCACGTGTTCTGGCCCGATGACCTCTCCCTGCTCGACGCCACGCTGATCGATCACTCGCGCGTTCTCAGCCCCCGGCACCTCACCGACATCTACCTGCTCGCGCTCGCCGTGAAGCACGGCGGCCGCCTCGTTACATTGGACACTGGCATCGCGCTTTCCGCGGCGCGCGGCGCTCGAAAGCAGCAATTGGTAACAGTTTGAAGGCTGCAAGAAGCACACGAACCGGCGGTGCCGAGCAGCAGCGTGTGCATCAGCGTGCCGGGCCGAACCTCAGCGACAGCGCCAATCCGTAAGCGGCGATTGCCAGCAGCATAGCACCTGGCCAGAAACCAGCGGGAAAACCCCACCATAAGACCCAAGCGCTCACCACACCCCATAGCATCGTCAAGGCCAGTGTAACGCCGCGCCACGCGACCACGCGCATAGGGTGGACCCACTTCCACGGCACAAACGTGAGGCCAGCACAGGCCACGATTAAAGCGCTCGAAACCCACACCGGCGGCGACAAGGCAAAAATATAGAACGCGACAATGTTCCAGATCGCCGGAAATCCGACAAAGCAATTGTCGTCCGACTTCGACCCCTCATCGGCGAAGTGATAGAGCGAAGTCACACAAATGAGCCCGGCCAGCACCAGGCCCCAAATGCCCGCCAGCTGACCCGACAACAGCAACAACAATGTCGGCACGAACACATACGTCACATAGTCGACGCAGAGATCGATCGTTTCGCCAGACACGTTTGGCAGCACCGTTTTGACTTCGAAGCGTCGAGCAAAGTAACCGTCGATACCGTCAATAAAAAACGCAATCCCAAGCCAAAGGAACGCCAATTCATTCTGCCAGGAAATTGCGGCCAACAGCGCAAACAGCCCGCAGACAGCGCCGAGCGCAGTCAGTACATGGACTGAGGCGGCTTTCAGCCTGGGCTTCATGGGTGGGGCGGGCATGAGGTTGGGGAGCAAGTCGCGGTTGTTGAAGCGGCGGCAGCCGGCATCTCAACCGCAATGCAGTATAGCGGCCTTACAAACAAGCCTCAAAACAAAAGGGCACCAATGGTGCCCTCAAATTCCAGCGACTTCGCCAGCCTCAGGCGTGAGCACTCAATTAGGGAACCGGTATTTCAAAGTTCCGCGAATTTGGGTACCGGCATCAGACTTATCATCGCGCGGACCATTTTGTGGTGTGGCTGCGCCGTACAGCAATTCCAGGCCAAAATCGAGTTTCGGAAGCGCGCCAATGGTTCCAAGCCCAGGAACTTTGATCTCCGGCCCAGCAGACCGTCCGGCCGCAGGAGTACCGAGATCACCGACCTGTGCAGCCGGACCTTGAGGCGATGACGCCCCCTGCCCCCCACTGTTCGTTTCCTGAAACGCGAGTGCTGCCTGGCTCAAAACGCCAAGCATACCCCCTAGGATCATCAATTTCGCGGAATTCATGGTCTGTCGTCCAGTCGAGCCAAACTGCCGGGGCATACGCAGACGCGGATTGCGGACTCTTCGATGCTGTGGATTACGTTGCGCGCTTGGTCGCATGCCTTCAAGTTTGTTTCCACACCCGTTAAGCCGGACTGAACATTTCCGCGACTTCCTGTGGTAGTTCCGCCATGTTGCAATGCGGCAACGGGGAAGTGAGAATGAAGCTGCGCCCACAGAATACATCCAAAACGGGGCTCTGAAGGCGTAAACACGGCCCTGCACCGGTCAGTTTATAAAGATCTGCTGAGCGCTACGCTAAAATGATTGGCTTTCACCAATTTTTGGGCCCAAACTGGAAGGAACCAGTCGCATGGCCGCCGTAATCGAAAAGGGAGGCGAGCACCAAGCAGACCCAGGGCTGGCGTTTGACCCCATCGAGGACGCCCTGGTGCGGTCACAATCGAGCCTGCGGTCGCCCCGCATGGTGGAGCCGGCCCACGCCAATGCTATTGACGGTCAAGTCCGCTGGAAACCTGCGAAGTCCCTTTGGGTCTCGACAATGACACTCACAGCACTGATCGGCGGCCCGCTCGCCTTCTCCTGGGGCGCACTCGTTCTGTTCCTCGCCACCACTGCCATCACCGTCTGCCTCGGCCACTCGCTGGGCATGCACCGGCGCCTCATCCACCGCTCTTACGACTGCCCGCTCTGGCTCGAACGGCTATTTGTCTACCTGGGCACGCTAGTCGGCATGGCCGGCCCATACGGCATGATCCGCCAGCACGACATCCGCGACTGGGCACAACGCAAATCCGCATGCCACGCTTTTCTCGCCCATCGCTCCACGATCTTGTGCGACGGGCTCTGGCAACTGCATTGCGATCTGGTGCTCCACCACCCGCCTGAATTGATCCTGGAACGCCAGGTCCGGGACGATCAGGTTTACCGGTTTCTTGAGCGAACCTGGATGCTGCAGCAATTACCCTGGGCAATCTTGTTCTATGTGCTGGGCGGACTGCCCTGGCTCATCTGGGGCATCGCCGTACGCGTCACGTTCTCAGTCACCGGGCACTGGCTGATCGGCTACTTCGCTCACAACCGTGGCCCGCGCTCCTGGTCCGTCACCGATGCCGGCGTGCAGGGCTACAACGTGCCCTATTGCGGCGTCATCACCATGGGCGAAGCTTGGCACAACAACCATCATGCCTTCCCCGGCTCCGCTCGCCTCGGCGTGGAGCCAGGTCAATGGGACCCCGGCTGGTGGGTGCTGTGCGCGCTCCAGCGCATGGGCTTGGTCTGGAACCTCAAGACGCCCGATATGCTGCCACAGCGGCCCAACCTGCAGCGCCTCACGATGGAAGCGTCACCATGACTGAAACTGCAGCCACAACCGCCCCACGCCGCGTCGTCGTCGTCCACCTGATCGCGGGCGCGCTGGCGCTGCTCTACGCCTGGAACATGTCCGGCACGCGCTTTGTCACCACCGGCCTTCAGTTCGTCGCGCCCGTAGCCGTCATTCTGGTGGCGCATCTGGCGTGGCTGTCGGCCAAGCGCCAATTGGCCCCCGGCTTCGCTCACGTTGCCTTCGCGCGCACCGCCGTTACGGCATTCGGCATCAGCCTCATGAGCATTCTGACTGACATGGTCGCGCCCATGCCAGCCGGGGCCGCCGACGTCATTGAAACGGTCGGCATGGTCATTGCGTGCCTGCTGGTACTGGCGCTCGTTGTCGGCGCGGCCGCATTGATCATCTATACATTCTCGAAAATCGTCCGCGCCCTCTACCGCGCCATTCGCGGCCCCAAAGACCCCGGCGGCGGCCCAAACGGCGGCAAGCTGCATGATTTCGGTTCCGTCGCGCTCGCACTCAGTGTCATCGGCTTGGCCAGCTTGGAAGGCGTCATCCCCGCACTGACGATCTCGGGCGATGGCCGCGCCTCCAGCTCCGTGATCGTCAACGCCTCACTTGAGCGCCTCTGGCAGGAGATCGGCAAAGCCACGTCGCCTGAGTTCCCGCTGCCATTGGCATTGAAATCAATTCCGCAGCCAGTTGCCGTGTTGGTGGACGAAGGCGCCTCCCTCGGTGCTCGCCGCATTGTGCGCTTTAAGGGCCGTGAGGGCGAAGGCGATCTTGTGCTCAAAGTCATCCAGCGCACAGACACGGAAGCCGTTTTCGAAGCCGTCTCCGATGGCAGTCCGATCGCCATGTGGATCCGCCACAAAACGCTGACGTTCAAGATCGATCCAACCGCCAACGGCCAACGGCTGACCGTCACCCTCGACTACGAACGCAAGCTCGCGCCCGCCTGGTTCTTCGGCCCCTTCATGCGGCAAGCGTCTGTGTTCGCCGTCGACGTGCTCGCGCGAGATACAAAAGCGCGAGCGGAAATAGTGCGGGCGGCGAGGAAGTGAAACCCCTCAATTCGCAAACCGGAAGTGCAGCACATCGCCGTCTTTGACGATGTACTCTTTGCCTTCAAGGCGCATCTTGCCGGCATCGCGGGCACCGGCTTCGCCTTTGAGCGACACGTAGTCGTCATAGGCGATCGTTTCGGCGCGGATAAAGCCTTTTTCGAAGTCGGTGTGGATGACGGCAGCGGCCTGCGGTGCCTTGGTGCCCTGCGTGATGGTCCACGCGCGTGCTTCCTTGGGGCCAACGGTGAAATACGTGATCAAGTCGAGCAGGCCATAGCCGGCGCGGATCAACTGGTTCAACCCCGCTTCCTTAAGCCCCAGGTCAGCGAGAAACGCGTCGCGGTCTTCTGGTGCGAGGCCTGCAAACTCGCTCTCAATCTTGGCTGAGATGATGACGCTGGCAGCGCCCTCGGCCTTTGCCCGATCGGCGACCTTGGCAGAGAAAGAATTGCCGGTCGCCGCCGAGCTTTCCTCAACGTTGCAGACGTAGACGACCGGCTTGGCCGTCAACAGTTGCAACCCGCGGAACAGCGGCTTTTCCTCTTCGGTCAGTTGCGTCATGCGCGCGGGCTTACCGTCACGCAGGAGTGGCAGAACTTTCTCAACGATCGCATGCAGCGCCTTACTCTCTTTGTCGCCCTGCTTGGCCTTCTTCTCAAGAGCGTTGACGCGCTTTTCTAGGCTTTCGAGATCCGACAACATCAACTCGGTCTCGACAATATCGGCGTCAGAGAGCGGATCGATGCGGTTCTCAACGTGGGTGATATCGCCGTCTTCGAAGCAACGCAGCACATAAGCGACCGCATCAACTTCGCGGATGTGCGACAGAAACTGATTACCCAACCCCTCGCCCTTCGACGCGCCGCGCACCAGTCCAGCGATGTCCACGAACGTCAGCCGCGTGGGAATGATCTTCTGCGATTTGCCGATGACGGACAGCGCATCCAGCCGTGGATCGGGCACACCCACTTCGCCTACGTTCGGCTCAATGGTGCAGAACGGATAGTTTGCCGCTTCCGCTGATGCCGTCTGCGTCAGCGCATTGAAGAGGGTCGACTTGCCGACATTCGGCAAGCCAACGATGCCACATTTAAAGCCCATGGGGTCTCGTGCGTGTAGGAGGGTTTTGCGAGGGGGTACACGAGGGGGACGGGTGCGGCAAGCACACCTGTCCGCGACTACTTCCCTCGGACCACCCGCGCGAACCCCTCAGCGAATGGGTTGGCGATGCGCATCCCACTCACTTCGCGGCCGTCCTGCAGGTCTTCGGACACGAACAATCGACACTCCGCCAACAAGGCCGCAGCCAACAACAGGCTATCCCACCAGCTTGCACCAGTCTCGTCTTGCACTGCAAACGCGCGTTCAGTAGTGCGCGCATCGAGCGGCGCGATAGCCCACGGCGCGAGGGTGCGAATATACCCTCGCGCCTGCTCCGACGGCATTAACCGACGACGTTGGGTTAAAACCCGATAGCACTCATTAAGGTTTTGTGGGCTCAGCGTCAGTGATCGGTTGCTGATCGTCTGCCTCAGCAAATCCGCCGATACTTGCCGCTTGTCCCGATCTTCCGGATCGAGCGCGTAAATCAGAATGTTGGTGTCGACGAAGAGCCGGCCGGTCATAGAGCTCATCCCGCTTGGGCAGATCGGCAGCAATGCCGGCGAAGCCCGCCCCACCTAGAAACACTTCCAAGGCGGCGAGTTGGTCCTTGCCACGGCCCATGCGCGCCTCCAGCATTTCAGCCACGAAAGACGACATGCTGAGATCAGCCTTGGCGGCTTCAACACGCAGCCAATCAGCAATTTCGTCCCGCAACGTGATTGTAATATTCTTCATGACACCACCTGAAGCTGTCAAGCCTGCCCTCTAACACATAAATACTATAACACGAAAACAGTGTCAATCACCCTTCGTTCTCCGCGACTCCATCCACTTTCGCAAGTTTTCGGCAATGGCGTTCTGTTGTTTATTGCCTCGCTCGCCGGCAGGGTGGCGGGGGACCGGCTGTGGCGGCTTCGGCGCGGCGGCCACTGTCTTGCCCAGCTTCTCGGGTGCGAAAGCGAGCGCTACATCGGTCTGAAAGCGTTCAAACTGGCCATCGGCCAGGCGCGGTGCAGCCTTTGCAATAGCGTCGAGCATGTCGCCCAGCCAGACTTGATCAGCTTTCGCGAAGTTTCCGAGCACCCAGTTGTGGACCAGCTCTTTCGCTCCTGGATGACCGATCCCAAGCCGAACGCGCACATAGTCGTTATCGAGATGGGCGGTGATCGAGCGCAAACCATTGTGGCCCGCATTACCGCCGCCTGTTTTCACGCGCAGCTTGGCCGGTGCCAGATCCAGCTCATCATGCAGCACCACAATGTCGGCGAGTGAGATCTTGTGGAATTGCGCGGCTTCCTGCACCGATCGGCCACTATCGTTCATATAGGTTTGCGGCTTGAGCAGCAGGCCGCGGACACCGCCGAGATCACCTTCGGTGATGAGCCCTGAGAATTTTTTGCGCCACGGCGGCAAACGATGCTGATCGGCGATCCGATCAAGCGCCATGAAGCCAATATTGTGGCGATGGTGCACATAGTCCGCACCGGGATTGCCAAGGCCGACAATGAGTTTCATCGGAGGTGGGCTCTAGAAAAGGGGGAGTGGCGAACGGTGCATGGTGGGTGGTCAGAGCGGTCAAAGACACGCTGCCAACCCCGCTCACCTTCGACCACTCATCACTCCCCCAGACCTTACTTCTTCGCCGCAGGCTTCGCAGCCGCCTTAGCGGCAGGAGCAGCAGCTTTGCCGCCCGCAGCCGGGGCCGCACCCTTACCGCCAGCAGCGCCAGCGGCCGCTTTAGCATCGCCCGCAGCAGCCGTAACAGCAGCAGCTTCCGCACCAGCTGTCGGTTTGACTTCTTCTTCCTGTGCCTTCGCACCGGCAATCGTCGCAACCGTGAAGTCGCGATCTTTAATAACCGTCTTGACGCCGTCAGGCAGCGTTGTCGCCGAAATATGGATCGAACGGCCAATTTCCAGACCAGTCAGATCAAACTCGAAGTAGGGCGGAATGGCATCAGCCGAGCAGATCACTTCCACATCGTGGCGCACGATATTGAGTGCACCACCGCGCTTCAGACCGGGCGAGGCGCCCTCGTTGACGAACTTGCACGGCACGTTGACGCGGATCTTGCCGCCGGGCCCTACCCGCTGAAAATCGACGTGAATGGCGAAATCCTTGACCGGATCGAGCTGCACATCGCGCGGAATAACCCGCGACTTGGTGCCGTCCACGTCGAGCGTGTACAGGGTTGTCAGGAACTTGCCCTTGCCGATCACTTTGGCAAGCTCTCTGCTGTCGAGCGCGACGATCACCGCCGGCTGCTTGTCTCCGTAGATCACTCCCGGGACTTTTCCTTCACGACGGACTAGGCGAGCGGCCCCCTTGCCAGCTTGCGGACGCGCCGTGGCCTTGATTTCAGTCAGTGCCATGGTATTGTTTCTCCAAACGAATTCAGGTCCGACAGCATGCAACACGGGGCTTCCCGTTAGCAATCCGTTCAGACCATCACATCCCCCACGCGGCCTCCAAGGGTGCGCACTACGCGAGAGTTCTCATGTCTGAGATGGCCGGCTTATAGCGGGGGGTGGCGAGGGGTGCAACTGCGGCAGAGGGTGGACGGAGAGGCGCGCCGCCCAAAAAACGTTGGGCTTAGGCACGTCTGCCATCGGCACAAATTGTAGGTTGGCAGCGCGCGCCAACCCAACCTGGATCTGCTATCTTCCCTGCCGCTCACAGATTGCGCAAGCTCGACGTTCCGTGGTGGTGGTAAGCCGGGCAACTCTGTCGCCTACTTTGAGTTGGTTGCAAAGTCGAAGGCCCCCACAACTAAGGAAACTTTGCCGTCGGCGGACACGGATCTACTCGTCTTTTCAATCCGTTCGAACAACAGCGAGACTGTCTCAACAAGCGGGGCGTCGGATGAGGCGGCATGCTTAAGCCTTACGATCCGCGCATTTCCAAGTTTGATCGTATAGTATATTTCGCCACCTTTGGCAGCGTCTCTCACGAAGTTAAACACGACCGAGGGCAACGCCTCACCCGTCGCGAAGGCCTCGAAAATAATCGGCGTAGCCTTGTCGGTGCGCTTGGTGAACACGATGGGCGTGCGCTCAAGTTTGCCGCTCCCGCCACCAGTTCCAGAATTGCTCATAATATGTGCGTACTCGTCAGCGAAGTTTAGAACCTCCATCGAGCCCAGTTTGCTGACGGCCTCACCCTTGATATCGCCGTGTTTGCTTCCGGTCATGGTGACGAAGATGCGGTCGGCTGCCCCACAAGGAACAGCACCGAGCAACAGTGCAGAGCAGGTTACGAATGTCATAAAAACGGATGATCGAGCGTTCATGGCAACCCTCCCAAATAAAAATTATTAAATATGCCGCTGACTGCAATCCTTATTGACACCACGGATGGCTCAAGCAGCGGGTAACATGGCTTTTGCGGTGGGTAATAAGCAGATCTGTTTTTTCCGGCACCGCAGTCACCAGCTCTAGGAGAGTAACTTCAGACTACTGACATGGCAAACGAAAGCTCCGCGCCAGCGGCCGTCTCGTACCTTTTTTATTTTAGCACCTGCGCGCCTTCACGGTTAGCCGGACCCCCTCGCGTGGACAAGGGGCAAGGGGTTAGGTTGGCGCAGTGGCGTCAGCGTTAGTGACGCCTTCGGCCCCAGTCATCAGGCTCCCAGCCATGCCACAAGACGCAGATGCCATCATCATCGGTGCCGGTCTCGCCGGCCTCGTAGCCGCTTGCGAGCTGGCCGAAGCGAACAAGCGCGTGGTCATCGTCGATCAGGAGCCCGAGCAGGCCCTCGGCGGTCAGGCATTCTGGTCGTTTGGCGGACTGCTGCTGATCGACAGCCCTGAGCAACGCCGGATGGGCATCAAAGACAGCCGTGAACTCGCCTGGTCGGACTGGCAGGGCTCCGCCGCTTTCGACCGCCCTGAAGATCATTGGCCGCGCCAATGGGCAGAAGCCTATGTGAACTTCGCCGCCGGCGAAAAGCGCAGCTGGCTCCGCGAACGCGGCATGCGGTTCTTCCCGGTCGTCGGCTGGGCGGAACGCGGCGGACACGAAGCCACCGGACACGGCAATTCCGTGCCCCGCTTTCACGTGACGTGGGGTACTGGCCCCGGCGTCATCGAGCCATTTGTAAAACGTGCCCTTGCCGCCGCCAAAGCCCGCTTGATTACCTTCAAGTTCCGCCACCGCGTCAACGCGCTCACCCGCAGCGGTGGGGCAATCGATGGTGTTGAAGGCGACATTCTCGAAGCGAGCTCGGTCGAACGCAGTGCCAAAAGCTCGCGTACCGTCGTCGGTCGTTTCGTGCTGAAAGCCCAAGCGGTCATTGTTACGTCCGGCGGCATCGGTGCCAACCACGACCTTGTCCGCGCCAACTGGCCGACGCGGCTCGGCACGCCGCCCACGAAAATGATCACCGGTGTGCCTGACCACGTCGATGGCCGCATGCTGGGCATCACAGAGCAAGCCGGCGGCACCATCATCAACCGCGATCGCATGTGGCACTACGTGGAGGGCGTCACCAACTATGCGCCGATCTGGACCGCCCACGGCATCCGCATCCTCCCCGGCCCCTCATCACTCTGGCTCGACGCGCGCGGCAACCGCTTACCCGCACCCTTGTTCCCTGGCTTCGACACCCTCGGCACACTCAAGCACTTGCGCACCACCGGCTATGACTACAGCTGGTTCGTACTCTCACAGAAAATCATCGCCAAAGAGTTCGCTCTTTCCGGGTCTGAGCAGAACCCCGATCTGACCAACAAGAGCTGGCTGCAAGTCATCGGCCGCGCCCGCAGCGGCATTCCCGGTCCTGTCCGTGCCTTCATGGAGAAGGGCGAAGACTTCATTGTCGAAAAAGATGTCGCCAATCTCGCCGCCCGCATGAATGCGCTTGTCGGTGGTGCACCGCTAATCGATGCCAAAAAACTTGAAGCTGAAATTCGCGCCCGCGATTTGCAGATCGATAACCCGTTCCAGAAAGACATGCAGATCACCGCCATTCGGGGTGCCCGCGCCTATCGCGGCGACAAGCTCATCCGCACCGCTCCACCGCACAAACTGCTCGATCCAGACTCCGGCCCGCTCATCGCCGTTCGCTTGAACATCCTCACCCGTAAGACTCTTGGCGGCCTTCAAACCGACCTGCAGTCTCGCGTCATCGGCACCGATGGCAACGCCATCCCTGGCCTCTACGCCGCCGGTGAAGTCGCCGGCTTCGGCGGCGGTGGCATGCACGGCTACAACTCATTGGAAGGCACGTTTCTCGGCGGCTGCATCTTCTCCGGTCGCGCCGCCGGGCGAGATGCGGCGAAGGGAGTGGGGTGAGTCAATTTGCACTCGTACCAGCCTCATGTGTCTGACACCGTACGCCCCTCACAGTTTCGAAACGTGCAAAGGCGGCACACGGCCAGCCCACGG
This sequence comes from Hyphomicrobiaceae bacterium, assembly GCA_031379035.1. Classification (GTDB taxonomy): domain Bacteria; phylum Pseudomonadota; class Alphaproteobacteria; order Rhizobiales; family Hyphomicrobiaceae; genus JABFRJ01. The sequence continues at coordinate 12,480 of JANNEU010000400.1, forward strand.
CATCGCAGCCTCAAGCTCCGTCGCCAACTGTAACACCACGTGCTCAGCAGCGGGTTTGGCCGCCAACTGCACACCAATCGGCAACCCGCTTGAATGCATCGCTAACGGCAGCGAGATCGCCGGCGTACCCATGATGTTGTGCGGCACAGTGTATTGGATGGCCGGCGCATACCAGTCTGATTTGTAGGTCTCGATCGACATGCCACGCCGCGAGAGATGATAGAGGCCCCACGGCGGTGCCACGATCGCCGTCGTCGGTGACAGCCAGACGTCATGTGTTGCGAACAGTTTCGCAGCGGTGCGTCGCATCACGTTGGCTGTCGCCATGGCGGACATGAATTGCGTCGGGGTGATCGTTTTCGCCCACTCATAGATCGTCAACATCATCGGTTCGAGCGTGTCGGGACCTGGTTTGCGGCCAGTGCGCTTGGCATAGGCATCGAGCCGGAGGTCAAAGCCAAAAAAGAACATCACATTGACGGCGTTGAGCATGGCGATGCCGCCCATGTCGACGGGCGTGACATCGACGTGATGCCCCATGCCTTCGAGCACTTTCGCGGTGGCCTCGACTGCGGCGCGGACTTCCTTATCGGGCTCCACGCCAAAGATCGGATTAAGCACCATGCCGATTTTGAGCTTGCCGGGCGATTTTTTGGCAATCGACGCGTAGCTCTCGTCAGGCTTCGGAATAATGAAGGGATCGCCGATCTGCGGCTTCGACAACCAATCCAGCATCGCTGCACTGTCGCGCACCGTTTTTGTCTGCACATGGTTGGCCGAATAGCCAAGCCCGCCCTCGTCGACCACCGGCCCGATGGAGACGCGCCCCCGCGATGGCTTCAAGCCAACGCCACCACACCAGCTCGCCGGAATACGGATCGAGCCACCGATGTCGGAACCGTGCGCAATCGGCACCATACCCGACGTGACAGCCGCTTGCGCGCCGCCCGACGATCCACCTGCCGAATAACCGTGCTTCCACGGGTTCGACGTGTTCCCGTAAAACGTCGTCTCCGTCGTCGGCGACATAGAGTACTCAGGTGCGGCCGAGCGGCCGAGTATATTGACGCCCGAGGCCCGCAACTGGGTCGTCATGTAAGTGTCGGCTTCCGACACCATGCCCTCGCAGAGCTTGGAGGCGAACTCCATCTTGCGGCCCTTCTCGTGGCCGAACACGTCCTTCATCAGAAACGGCACACCACGGAACGGACCATCGCCTAGTGATTTTTCATCAAGGCCGGCGATACGGTCCGGATAGAGTTCGACCACCGCACCCAACTTCGGCTTACCAAGCTCAATCGCCTTTGCCGCCGTCTCCGCCAGCTCCTTCGGCGTCACCTGCTTCTTAGCCACCAACTCGGCCAATCCAAGCGCATCATGGCTGGCATATTCGGCGATCTTCATGAGGCGCGCTCCTGGGCGGGGACGATAGACCCCCAGAATGCGGCGGATGCGATCACGCGGCAAGAGCCCCGGCTTGCTTGCCTGACCCGCGCCACACTCACGCCGCCCGCTCGGCCTCCGCCACCTGGGCATGCGCGACCCAGCGGAACACACGCGCGTCGTCCGGCGGGGGTCCAGACCGGAGCACACTTTGCCCCTCGCGCGTTGTTGCGAAAATGCGGATGGCCGCACAGATGACAATCGGTTCTGACGACAGTATTTTTTTGACCGTGTTAAAGCCCGCACCCACCAGGATCTGCGCATGCGTGCCGCGCAACCACGGTACGGTGCAGACCAACCGCGCCTGATCCTGCCATAAGGCAATCCGTTCGGGCGTGATATGCCGCGCCCCAATGCGCGCTGCGAGCTTGCGCGGATCGCTGACCAACAGATCCCGCACGCGCACAATACCGTGCGACATGATCCGCGCGGCAGTCTTCGGGCCGATCGAGGGCGCGCGGACAATGTCGTCGTCCGGCTCCAAGTAAAAGCGCTTTATGCGCTCGCCATTCTCAGCGCCGTCGTCACCGGCATCATCCTCGAAGGCGACAACGTCGTCTTCATCATCAGCCAACTCAGACAACGCCCGCGGCACAGCCATGCGTTCCGGCGACTGTGCTTGGACGAGCGAAAGCCGTGGGCCGCGTTCGGTCCGCTCCATAGTGGCGACCGCGCTTTGATCCCTCGTCTCCACCGCGCTTGGGCGCTGCAACCAAGTCCCACGGCGAAACCGGTCGTGGAGCTTCAGGTGCCGGCTTGGCGCGGGCGGCTGCGGCGCTGGTGGCCGCGCATGTTCAACGGGAGCTGCCGGCGGCGTTCGGTGCTTTTGAGCCTCCAGGTCTTGTGCTGGCGCAGCACCGACGGTCTCGAAACCATCCAAAGTAGCTGCACTTGGCGCTTTCCGACGCGTTGCTCGTGCTGTGCCAGAGCGGCTCACGCCAGCATCGTTCCCGGCACTCATATGCGCACAAATCTGCGCTAACAGCCGTTCTTGGCGGGCAAGCAGTTGCAACACATCAGACCCGGCGTCAGCTCCGGACGCTTCAAAGCGTCGAGCAGGAGAAACCGAACGACCATAGTCCAAGTCCGGCTGGCGATAGCCAGATGGGACCTCAACCGGCCTATGTTGTGATGGCCAAGGCTGCGGTGGCATCTGCCGCTGAACCGGAGGCGCATGCTCCATAAAGTTGCGGCTTTGCGCGCGCGGCAAGGCACGATTGATTGGCCGATCGTATCCACCATCGCCAGACCGTATGCCATGCGCTGGAGTGCGGCGCATATCGCGACGCCAACCGGCGAGCTGCTGTCCGCAGGCAAGGTCATTGCAGTCGTACAGCAGCGTCTCCAAGCAGTCGTGCAGTGTGACAGCGCGATCTTCGCCGACGCGAATCGCTCCCCAGGCGCGCTCGATCAGCATCTTCAGATCACGCGATGTCTGCGGCTTTCCCCATGCCAATGACCGGGGTAACGCCTCCAGCACGTCGCGCGTAATGGCCACCAGCCCATCGGCCCTGAGGTCCAACACACTTTCAAGGTGCGACCGGTAGTGGCGATGCGCTGCGATCACATGCAGCAGATGCGCAACTTCAACGGTGCCAGCGGCACCAGAGGCTGCCATTTCGAAGGCGCTATTACAGCACTCCATCAATGGCTGATCGACCCAAATCGCCGTTGCGGATACCGCGCGATCCCGCGACGAAGGAATGTTTTGGCCACAACACTGGCAGGTCGGCATGAAGCACCCTCAGAGTGCGAATGGCGTCTCAACGCCGATCCAAGGCCGTCTCCGCACGGCTCACTCCTATGCGCTGAGTTGCGGTGTCGGTCATCTGTACTGTCCACAGAATTTTAGAAGCCACCAGCAGGTAGATCGATGGTACCAGAACTTAAGCCACACCAGCGCGCAGCAGATCGTGCACATGCAGAATGCCCACTGGCAGCCCGTGCTCGACGACGAACATCTGCGTACGCTTCTTGTCGTTGAACTGCTCCAGGGCGGCCGACGCCAGCGTACTGGGTAGCAACGTATTCGGCATACGCGTCATGATATCAGCCGCGCGCATCGCCAGCAGCCCGGCCGACATATGCCGCCGCAAGTCGCCATCCGTGATCATGCCGGCCAACCGCCCCGCAGCATCGGTCACGCCAACACAGCCGAAGCTTTTGTGCGTCATCACGAGAAGGGCATCACTGACCGCTGTGGTCTCAGAGACCAGGGGCATCTCTTCAATACCGTGCATCAGGTCGCGCACATACTTGAGGCTGGCACCCAGCTTGCCGCCCGGATGGAAGACCTTGAAGTCGTGCGCGGAGAAGCCTTTGGCCTCCAGCAGTGCCACCGCCAGCGCGTCGCCAAGCGCCAGTTGCATCGTCGTTGATGTAGTCGGCGCAAGGCCATGCGGACACGCTTCTTTCGCTTTCGGCAGCTCGAGCACCACATCCGCCTGCATGCCAAGCGCCGAAGTCGCCTTCGACGTGATGGCAATCAACGGCACACGGAAGCGACGCGAATACGTGATGATGTTGCCAAGCTCCACCGTTTCACCAGACCAGCTCAGTGCGATGATTGCATCCTCGCGCGTCACCATGCCGAGGTCGCCGTGACTGGCCTCTGTTGGATGAACGAAGAATGCCGGCGTGCCGGTTGACGCCATCGTCGCCGCAATCTTCTGCCCCACGTGCCCGCTTTTGCCGATGCCCGTGACAATCACACGGCCTTTGGCTTCCGCCAGTGCCGCGACCGCCGCAGCAAACGGGAGACCCATCGCCCCCCGCAGCGCGTCTGCGAGCTGGCCGAGCCCATCGTGTTCAACATCGAGCGTCCGCTGCGCAGAGGCAATGGCTGCCTCGGTTACAGCATCGGTCACAACGCGCTTTGTCATCGCTTCATCCTGTCTGCAAATTCAACAAGCCCCAGGCACCGCCGTCATCGCCGTCGCGCCGCACAGTTTGATTGCACACGTCCTCTATCAGAGCCGCGCCCCGTGCTACAACTCAACCACTTGAGATCTGGCTAAATCTCATCACATCCGCCCATCGATAGCTCGTGATCGTGTCGCATTGGTGCGCGTCGCTCGACAAGGCAAGCTCTACTGCCAACCTCAGCGGAGGCGACCCCATGCGCCCTAGCGCCAGACAACCTGATGCATCGGCTCTTGCGCTGCTACCAGGTGCCACGTTCGCCGATGCCTTCAGTGTAGACGTCGACCACGCCGAACTCGACGCAAATACAGCTGCGACGCGGGCACTCAGTGAAACGCCGCCCTGGATTGCGGGATTGCTTACACTTCGCAACGCACTTGTGCGGCCATTTGGACTTGTTGGCACGGACGAGACGGGCAAGCTCGCGACGGATCGCATCGGCTTTTTTCCTTGCTTGAGCCGTGCGCCTGAGCGGATCGTTCTTGGTCTCAACGACAAGCACCTCGATTTCCGAATTGCGGTCGATGTCCAGACACTCAACCCCGGCTCAAAGCGGGTGATCGCGACAACAGTGGTCAAACCGCATAACGTGCTCGGGCGCACCTACTTGACCAGCATCATGCCGTTCCACAAACTGATCGTTCCAATCATGTTGGCGCGGGTCCGGCGGCGTTGAACTTGCCCATGGGGGGTGCGGCACTTAAGAAAATATGTCCAACGACACCTCGCCTTTGAGGCGTTCCGACCACACATTGTCGTTGGTTGAGCAAACAGTGCTGGAGATTCGTCGCGGCGCGCCACGACCGAAGGCAGCTGATAAGGCCGCAATCCCCTCGCAGGTTTCTGCGCATTGCGCCGCCCTCGTGGCTCTCGTAGTCTGCAGCCAACGTCTCCCCCAGAAAGGCCGCGCCATGAGCAACTCCACCCCCAAATCAATCCGCACCACCGCCGGCCGCGGCCAGCTCTATGACAGCATCCTCGACACTGTCGGCAACACGCCGTGTGTGCGCATCAACACACTGGCCCCCTCGCACGTTAAACTCTACGTCAAAGCCGAGTTCTTCAATCCCGCCAGCTCCGTCAAAGATCGCCTCGCCGCCAACATCATCGAAGCCGCTGAACGCGACGGCCGCCTCAAGCCCGGCCAAACGGTCGTCGAAGCGACCAGCGGCAACACCGGCATTGGTCTAGCAATGGTCTGCGCCGCGAAGGGCTACCCCTTCGTTGTCACCATGCACGATGGTTTCTCCATCGAGCGGCGCAAACTCATGCGTTTCTTCGGTGCCAAAGTGATCCTCACACCAAAGGCCAACAAAGCCCTTGGCATGTTCCAAAAGGCCGTTGAGCTCGCCGACAAGAACGGTTGGTTCCTGGCCAGCCAGTTCGAAACCAGCGCCAACGCGGACATCCACGAAAGCACGACGGCACGCGAGATCATCGCCGACTTCAAAGGTCAGCGCCTCGACTACTGGGTCACCGGGTATGGCACCGGCGGCACCGTCACCGGCGTTGCCCGCGTGCTGCGTCGTGAGCGCCCCGAAACCAAGATCATCCTCAGCGAACCCTCGACCGCAGCCTTGCTCGCCAGCGGCGTGGCCCAACAGCGCAACGCAGCCCACCAGCCAGCCAGCAGCCACCCGGCCTTTAATCCGCACCCGATCCAAGGCTGGACACCGGACTTCATCCCGCAGGTGCTGCAGGAAACAATCGACAAAAAATTCTACGACGAACTGATTCCCGTAACCGGGCCCGACAGCATCGCCTGGTCACGCAAGTTGGCGCAGAAGGAGGGCATTCTCACTGGAATCTCGGGTGGTGCCAGCTTCGCAGTCGCCATGCAGGTCGCGGCCAAAGCGCCCGCCGGTTCGAGCATCCTGTGCATGCTGGCCGACACCGGCGAGCGCTATCTGTCCTCGCCCCTCTTTGAGGGCATCCCCGAAGACATGACCGCCGAGGAAGCCGCACTCTCGAAGTCCACACCAGGCTTCCAGATGGGGTGATTTTGCGGGTCAGACCCATGGGTCTGACCCCGTCGCACGATGTCGCGATCTATGCGAAGAGGACCGGGAGATTGATCCCGTTCGTCCTTCGAAGGCTCCCATGCGCTCCCTCCTCTTCGTGCCTGCCGACAGCGAAAAGAAAATTGCCAAGGCACTCTCAGTGGGTGCCGATTGTCTGATCCTCGATCTGGAAGACAGCGTCGCGCCCGCCCGCAAGGCAGAGGCGCGTCCACTTGCGGCAGCGTTTGTGCGCGAGAACCGCGACAAACCAAATCGCCCCAAGCTGTATGTGCGCATCAACGCCCTCGACACCGACGCGTGGGAGGCGGATCTCGCAGCCGTGCTGCCAGCGCAGCCCGATGGCGTCATGCAGCCCAAGCCACGCAGCGCCGAGGATGTCGCACGTCTCGCTATGGCGCTTGATCATGCCGAAGCCAAATCAAGCATCGCCATTGGTTCAACGCGCATCATCGCCATCACCACCGAAGTGCCGATGGCGGTGCTCACAATGCCCAGTTATCTCGATGCCAGCGCGCGGCTCGAAGGCCTGACCTGGGGCGCTGAAGACCTCTCCGCCCTCGTCGGATCGTCAGCCACGCGCGAGCCCGGCGGCGGCTGGACATCGCCCTACCGGCTCGCCCGCGACCTGTGCCTGTTCACCGCGTTGGCCGCCGGCCGCCAACCCATCGACACCGTCTACGTGGATTTCCGCAATAGGAGCGGTCTTGCGGAAGAAGCCCGCATCGCCGCCCGCGATGGGTTCACTGGCAAGATGGCCATCCACCCTGATCAAGTGGCGACAATCAACGCCGCCTTCACACCGACGACCGCCGAAATCGAATGGGCGCACGAAATCATTGCACTGTTTCGCGACAATCCGGGTGCTGGCGCATTATCCTTGCGCGGCCAGATGATCGACCGCCCGCATGCGGTCCGTGCCGATCGCATTCTCGCCCGTGCCAAACTGGCAGGTCTGTAAGGCACACGCCTCACGCTGCGGGACGGCGATCTGGCATGCGTTCAATCGCCCCTTCAGCCGCGTCATGCGCGACCGAACGCAGCAACCTTGCCGTCACAAGTGTCGCCACGTGCGCAGCACCCACTGGCGTGTAATGAATCTGATCATAGTAATTCTCCAACGTCGGTGCCACCGCTTCGGCGAGATGCACAGTTTCAATGCCGAAACGACGTGCGACACGGATATTTGCAGCATCCGTCTCAGCCATCAGCTTCGAGAACGTCGCGTAGTCATAGAAGATCGTGCGCTCACCCGGCGCGGCATCGCCCGCAAAGCCATGCCAGAATTGCGACAGCTCATGGGCCGTTGGATTGGGCGCGTCGAACCACGACTGCCGCAGCAGCACGACCCGCTTCGCATACCGCGACGCCGATTGAATGAGTGCACCCAGCGACGCCTCATAGTCCGCCATCCAAGCCTGCAGATCAGGAACCGAGGTCCGCATTTCCGATGCGTTCTCCCGCGCACGCCGTCCGGCCGCCAACGCCCCGCCCGTGTTGCGCAACGCGATCACCGGCCGCTTCCGCCAGTGCTGCATACGCCGCACCAGTTCTGTCGTCGCACATCCCGAAGCGCTGAAACGATATTGAGCCTCTCCATGCCAATGCACATCATCCCACGCCCGCCCCGGCAATGGCGCGAACGGTGGCGTGCCAGCCTTCGTCCAAGCGTTGACCGCCGAGGTCCCGGTCGTGATCGTCAGCACATCAATCGGCCCCACCCGGTCGAGCACACGCGGCACCAGATACCCGAGTGCCTCGTTGGTAAAGCCCGACTTGGCGAGATTGAGAACATGCACGGCGTCAACACCGAGCTGTGCCTTTACGTCAGGCATCGACAAGTGTTTTTCAACGAGCGTCGGCCACGCCTCGCTTTCATCCAGCGAAAAGCACTCGACGGCACTACCGCCGCACGTCACGACACGAAACACACGATCCGCGACCGGTGCTTCAGCCCCCCGCAAACCAAGGCTGTTCGCTTTGAAGGTGGTGCGCGGCGATAATTGTGGCAGAACCTTCGGGTCGGGCGTGATGTCGAAATGCGTATAGGGTTTCCACGGATAGGTCCGCGCCACGAGCCGCAGCCATAACCGTGCTCCAAACTCAAACAGCACCACAGCGGCCGTCAGCGCCACCATCATCCACAGCGCGAACACAACCAAATCTCTCACGCCAACCTCCCGCGCAAGAGGTCACCAAACCGCGGCACAGCCAGATGCGGATCATGCCGGAGCACCAACCCACCCCACAGCACCCCCGATACCAGCACCGTCAGCAGGCCAGCCATGGCCAATCCGAAAAACCCTGTTGGATGCCACAGAAACTCCCACCATCCGAGCAACACCAGCCCGGCAAAGCCGCCGATCATCGCCAGCGGCAGCGTCGTCCGCAAATAGGTCCGTATCGAAATACCCAGGGCCCGGCAGACGAGATAGATCATCGCCGCGCCGCAAAGCAGATTTGGCACAAACACAGCCCACGCCACGCCCTCGACACCGTAAGGCCCGACCCACAGCACACTGAGCACAATGTTCAACACGCCAGCCGCCAGCGTCGCGATCGTCGGCCACTTGGCCTGCCCCAAGCCCATCAGCATCGGCACGGCAACGCCGCGGATCGGCAAATACACCAGATACGCAGCCATCAGAATACGCAGCACTCGGCCGGCTTCCGGTGTGTAGGCACCCTTGATCCAGAACTCGAGAAAAGCCGGTCCGAAGACCAGCAAAAACAGCCCAGCGCACCAGCTGAGCGCCAGCGCAATCTTGGTCCACTTGTAGAGAATTTCGCGCAACTCCGTCTTATCGCCCTTGGTCTGCAAACTGGTCGCCAGTGGCATGATCACACTGGAGATACCGGTCACGAACTGCATCAGGATGAGCATCAGGCTGTTCGGGATCGCGAAATTCACCACATCCGATGCGGTCATTTCATGGCCGATCACCAGAGCGCTGGTCTGAAATGCCAGCTGCGAGCCCAGCGCCATTAAAAACACATAGGCCGAAAAACCCATGATTTCACGCAGCGTCCCGAGGTTCACATCGCTGAGCCGCGGCCGGATCTCCGGATACGTTTTGAACACATAGCCCCACGACACGATCAGCTCAAACATCGTCACCACCAGGATGACAACGCCAAGCGTCACCAGACTCGGATACAGCATCACCAAGCCGACGTTGATCACGATCCGTACCAGGATCGCCGCCGCCATCAGCGCGTTCTTTGGCACGAAGGCTTGATAGGCCGACAGGATTGCGTACGGCATGAAGGCGACAAACCCGAGCCCCGTCTGCACCAGCGACAACCCGAACGCGAACCGCGCCGCGTCCTGGATCGTGCCCGGCACCGCATAGTGACGCTCAAAGAACACCAACAACGGCAGCCCGATCAGCCCCACCGCCAACCCCAAGCCCAGATACAGCACCGCGCAGCTGGCCACGACCCTGTTCAACCCGCGCGTATCGTGCGCCGCAATGGCCTGTGTCATGTGCCGCACAGACGCCATCGGCACGCCGAGATGCAGCAGCGACAGATAGGCCGTCAGCGCTGAGATCACCAGCCAGATGCCGTATTGCGTGTTCCCGATCTGCGCCAGATTGAACGGCATCAGAAAAAAGGTCGCGAGGCCCGTCACGGCCATCAAAAACCAATTCGAGCCGATGTTCCTCAGCATGATGTGAAACCAGAACTTTCTTAGATTTTCAGCCGTTGGCTACTGGGTCTCAGCCGCCAGCACAACCCAACCCAGCCGATAGCGTTACCGCACGCTGCCAGACCAGGTGGGCATTGCCCTGATCCGGGTGCTGCAATTTTCTTGCCGGTTTCGGCACGCAACACATTCAGTGTTTCCGCGCCAGCAAGGTTGCGCCCACCACCAACGCAGCCCCGATCAAGGTCGCCACCCCCGGTAGATGGCCGAAGAACAGCCAGCCATAGAGCGTGCCCCACAGCAGCGCCACATAGTGAACCGGTGCCAGTCGCGCCGCCTCGGCCTTCGCGAAGGCCATGATCATGCAGGAGTGCCCGGCAATCCCCAGCGCACCGGCCAGCACGAACAGGCCCCAGTCTTGCGCGCTCATTGGTTGCCACACCGCCGCCGCGGGGATCGCCATGATCAGCGCCGGCCCCAGGTTCTGGAACAGCAGCATCGTCGGGATCGGATCCTGGTTCGCCCGCACCCGCAGCAAGATGAGAAACGACGCATAAAACACCGTCGCCAGCAGCACCGCGAGCGCGCCTTTCAACGTCCCCGGCGTGTAGTCCGCCGATCCCATCTGCCCGGCGACGATCACCAGCATGCCGGCAAACCCCGCCAGCAGCGCCAGCACCAGCCGGGGCCCCACGCGCTCGCCAAGGAACAGCACGCCCATCACCGCCAGCATCAACGGCGCGGCAAACGAAATCGCCATCGCTTCAGCCAATGGCAGCAGCGACAAACCCGTAAAGAACGACCACGACGCACCAACCCCGATCAGCGAGCGCAGCACGTTGAACTTGACCGCATCCCGCGACGGCCACGCCGGCGCACGCATGAACCAAGCGGCCGCAAACACACTGCCCATAGCGAACCGCATGAATGATAACTGCGGCACCTCAAAATGCGCCGATTGCATTTTGATGATCGCGTCCAGCAGCGCGAGAAAACCTTCCGCCGTCGCCGCCATCAGGATCGCCCGCTTCAGCGTTGCTGCTGCTGTCTCAGCGCCCGTCATCCCTGCGACTTTGCTTCACGCGCCAGCGCGCGCCAGGCAATATCGCGCCGGCAGAAACCGTCGGGCCACTTGATCAAGTCGACTGCCGCATAGGCCCGCGCGCGCGCCTCGACCACGGTTTTGCCTCGCGCCGACACAGCCAATACACGTCCGCCATTGGCCAGCACCTTGCCGCCCTCCAGCCGCGTGCCCGCATGAAAAATCTCCACACCCTCAATCGCCGCCGCCGCTTCCAACCCGTCGATCACGCTGCCCTTGGCATAGTCACCCGGATAGCCCTTGGCCGCCATGACAACTGTCAGCGCCACATCATCCGACCATCTGAGATCAAAATCTTTCAGCGCACCATCCGCCGCAGCGATCAGCGCCGTCAACAGATCCGAGCGCAATCGCAGCATCAACACCTGCGTCTCCGGATCACCAAACCGCGTGTTGAATTCAATCAGCTTCGGCCCATCCGCACCGATCATCAAGCCAGCGAACAGCACACCCTTGAACGGCGTCCCCCGCTTCGCCATCGCCGCAACGGTCGGCCGGACGATCTCCGCCATCGTCCGCTCGACCATCTCAGCCGTCATCACTGGTGCCGGCGAATAAGCCCCCATGCCGCCCGTGTTCGGTCCCGTGTCGCCATCACCGACGCGCTTGTGATCCTGCGCCGCCGCCAGCGCCACTGCGTGCATGCCGTCTGACAGCGCGAAGAAGCTCGCTTCCTCGCCTTCCAGAAATTCCTCGATCACCACTTCCGCGCCCGCCGCGCCGAACGCGCCGTCAAAGCACGCGTCGATCGCCGCCTCCGCCTCGGCCCGCGTCTCGGGAATGATCACACCCTTGCCCGCCGCCAGCCCGTCGGCTTTCACGACAACGCGACCAGTCTG
>JANNEU010000431.1:0-3156 GCA_031379035.1 Hyphomicrobiaceae bacterium
GGAGGAGTTTGGGGTGGCCACAGGTGGAGGAATTTGAAGTGGCCATCGGGGGCCCAGGAAGGGGATCTCACCGCGGCTCGCGACGGTATGAGATTGCTGCGAGACCGCGGCATCAAGTGTCTCGTCTGTGCAGGCAATCACGATCGACATCTTCAGGGTATTGCGACGCATGGAGCCCCCACCGGTTCGAAAAGTGTGCTGAAAGAACTGTTGGGGCAGTTTGTGGATCGCATCAGTCCAAAGGATACAAGTGCCGGCGGACCAGTCAATCCAGCGAAGTTCGATACGCTATTCAATGAGCTTGGGATGCTCGCGCCACTGGGCGCAGCGGTTGACATTGCCCTTCCTTTGGTGGCAAGTCACGGTACACGTTGGCGCGTTCGCGTACTGGCATTGGACTCCAGCATTCGCGCGGAATACGCAGCGCAGGGTTTCGTTGATCCTGAGATGCTGCGCACTCTTCGAGAAGCTGCTCGGCACACTGGCGATGACCTGACCGCACCGGACCTCGTAGTCGTTTTGGTTCATCACCACCTGTTGCCCGTATCGTCGCTTGAAGTCGTACAACGACAAAGCTTCAACGGCTTGTTCGCATCACCGATTCTCTTAAACGCTGGTACGGTGCTTGAGACACTCGTCGACGTGGGTGCCGATCTAATTCTTCACGGACACGAACACGCAAAACACCACGCTCGCTACGGCTCGATGGCGAGCGGGCGCACCGACCTTGCTGTGATCGGCGCGGCATCGGCGACTGGTGCCGACACTAAGGAGGGCTGCCGGATCGCCCACTCCTCTTTCAATCTCCTCACTCTTGGCGACGACTTGAGCGTGACGCTCCAAGAGCTCCACTACCGCAACGGCACGTGGGAACCGACTGCGGGCGGAACACCGTTGATGGGCGCGGTTGACATACGGCGTTCTCGCTACTTGCGAAAGCAAGCCCCCGGAGCCCTGCCCAGTAGCCGCGTGCTGAAGCAGTTCGTTTACACGCCTTCGCGCGACGCCATCATTCGCCAAGTCACGACCAACTACCTAATCGACAGGCAGCGGTTCAGTGTCGAAACAAGAAACGCGAGTGGAACGCCGTACTTCATGGGAGGTTTCGTCGAGTTACCTACGGGAGAGACGATGCCGCTAAATCCCGCGGTTGAGCCGATGCGGGCCAAGAACGGGGGACATTTTGAGTACGAGCAGATCCTTGTCGGCCTCGATCCAGGCCGCGCCGTCGTTCGGCGCATCGAACATGAAATCGCGTGGCTAGCGGGCGGGGTCCTTACCCAGGACGACATCAAGCGCTGCGGCTCAAATGGCGAGATCCGAGAGGGAGGCCGAGAATTTGTGGAGATGCAAGTTGAGCAAAGCCTTGAGTCGCTAACGCTTTCAATTGAGCTGCCACTTGGGTTGGGGCCACAATCTCGCTCCGACGTAGAGGTGCTTGTGAGGCCGCCACTTGGCCGGGCCGCCTTGGCCCGCTCTGAACTGACCGAACGCCTTCGTTTTTCGGGTCTCAACCGCATTGCCGTGAACATTCCGTTCCCCATGGCCGGCTACTCTTACCTCGTCGCCTTGCGGTTGCCCAACATTCCACCGGTAGGCCAGGCGCTAAAGGAACTCTACGGCCGCATGTCATCGCTCGCTCGCGAGGTTGCATTTGACATAGTGGCCAACCTTGCTAATTTAGCTCCCGGCCCCAAGTTCTCGGTAGGCGTCTACATACCCGATGTTGGGGTGAATGGACTAGGATTTCAGCTTGTAGGACATGCCGCCGAGGAGCCGCCACGCTATGTATCGTTAAGTTCAAACCAGCACCCCTTCTGCAGTGCACATTGGGGCGTTCCGAAGATTCTCTATGTAACAAACCCTGGACAAATCAGTGCGGAGGAGACTGCTTTGGGCGTGCAGGCGGATGAAGCGGGCATGATATTGTTGCCGCTACCTGGATTTCTGGGGGGTGCAACGCGTAGTCCGGGGATTGCCAGAGTTGCCTGGCCGGTTCATGATGCCGATAAGGTCGCTGAAGGGCTACTGGTACGGGCGGCTGCGGCTGTTCAAGGATGTGCCAGTCGCTTGTTTGATTTGCTGAGGTAGACGATATGCCATCCTACGTTCTTCACCCATTGTTCGCCGGCAGGGTCGTAAGTACGGACGTCGTCAGGAAGGCGCCGACATTCCCACGAGGATCATCTGAAGTTGCGCCGACTGTCCCTACCGTCACTCCGCTATCGACGTTACCTGCTGATCAGATAGCCACACTGATCGACCGTATCCAGCAATCAGGGGGATCGCTGGACGATTCCGAAGCGCCCTTCGCGCGATAGGTCGCTGGATGTGGGTCCGGCGAGTGGGACACTAACTGTCCATCATTTATGCCCTGAGCCTGAACCAGCCAGGAAGTTATCAACGAGCGACCGATACCGCACCCACGGGATCACTCCTGTGCGTTCCCAACACTCCCAGGATGATTCATTGACGCCAGCACGAAGCGCCGCATCTTTGATCGTGAGGCCATTCCGCCTGCGGAATGCGCGCATGCGCTCAGTGAGCGTCAAAGGCTCAGGACTTGGGTCGTAGCCGAGGAAGGCAATAACGGCGGGCATGAAACCGACCGGCGGAATCGTCGCGTCCTTCTCCCAGTGAAAAAAGGTCGCCTCACAGACGGCAAGCGCTTCAGCTGCCTCCCGCTGTAGCAGTCCAAGCTGGCGCCTTCGACGTTTCAAGTGCTGCCCGAGCGTCGTCGGGCGCTCTGGAAGATCGCTCGGTTTTGCGCACCTTCGTTCTAGCCGAAGGTTCGGGAAAAAGGCAACGCGACGATGCCCCTGCGGGCACCTGGGCAGCCCGCTGCAGGCCTGCCGGTGCACACCCGACGCGGTGGCGCGCTACCAGGGCCGCATCAGCGGGCCGCTGCTGGACCGCATCGATCTTCGGGTCGAGGTTCCCGCGGCGTCACCGCAGACCTTGGCCGCAGCGCCCGATGGCGAACCCAGCGCGGTGATCGCGACCCGCGTGCGGGCGGCTCGCGAGCGCGCCCTGTTGCGACAAGTTTGTCCCAACGCGGCCCTGGCGTAAGCGTCTCGCCGCGGCACCTTGAATGCGACCGTTGATTTTGGGATGCTCGTGTCCACTAAGTTTTTGGTGGACACGTGCACACTATTT
>JANNEU010000491.1:0-18683 GCA_031379035.1 Hyphomicrobiaceae bacterium
TGAAGCCGCACATCCACATGACGCCGAAGGTGGCGATGAGTGACACGGGCAGCGCGACGCCGGCGATGATGGTGGCGCGGACCGAGCGCAGGAACGCGAGCACGACGAGCACGACGAGGATCGTCGCGAGCACGAGGGAGAATTGCACGTCGCGAACCGAGGCGCGGATGGTCTCTGTGCGGTCGTGGACGACTTCCAGCTTGACGCCGGCGGGCATGCCGCGCGCGAGCTTGGGGAGTTCGGCCTTCAGGCGGTCGACGGTCTCAATGACGTTAGCACCGGGCTGGCGCTGCACGTTGACGACGACGGCAGGAACGCCCTGATACCAGCCGCCGACCTTGGTATTTTCGAGCCCATCAATCACCTGCGCGACATCGGAGAGGACGATGGGCGCGCCGTTGCGATAAGCAACGATGATGGACTTGTAGCTGTCGGCGCTGGTGATCTGGTCGTTGGCCGCGATGGTGTAGGACTGGGCGGGGCCGTCGAGCGAGCCCTTCGGGCCGGAGACGTTGGCGGCGATGACGGCGGTGCGGACATCCGTCATCGACAGGCCGTACGACGAGAGGCGCGCGAGATCGGCCTGGATGCGGATGGCAGGTTTTATGCCGCCCTCAACGGAGACGTGGCCGACACCCGACACAGACGCGAGGCGCTGCGAGATCAGCGTGTCGGCGAGATCGGAGAGTTGCCGCAGCGAGAGCGTTGCAGAGGTGAGCGCGAGGGTGACGATGGCGGTGTCGGCGGGGTTCACCTTGGCGTAGAGCGGCGGGTAGGGAAGCGTGCGCGGCAAGGTTGAGCCAGCGGCGGTGATGGCAGCCTGCACGTCTTGGGCGGCAGCGTCGATGTCGCGATCAAGTGAGAATTGGAGCGTGATCTGGCTGATGCCGTACGACGACGACGAGGTCATGGTTGTCAGCGCGGGGATCTGGCCGAACTGGCGCTCCAGCGGCGCGGTGACGAGGTTAGACATCGTGTCCGGATTGGCACCGGGCAACTGGGTGGTGACCTGGATGGTGGGGAAGTCGACTTGCGGCAGCGACGAGACGGGCAGCCACAGATAGCCGAGCCAGCCCGCAAGCACGCAGGCGAGCGCAAGCAAGCTCGTGGCTACGGGGCGGCGGATAAAGGGCTCAGAGACGCTGAGACCGGTGCCGTGGTTGGAGATGTCGAGATCGGCGGGGTGGATATCGGCGAGAGGATCGCCGCCGGGGGGGCGCGGCGCTGAGCTCATGGGGTCGCGCTCTTCGCGGTGCCGGGCGCTTCGGCGCTGGCGGGGGCAGCACCGTCGCGGCGGCGTTTGCCTTCGCCTTTGCCTTGACCATCGCCGCGCTTGCCCGCAGCGACGGGGTCCGATGCTGGCGCAGCCGCCGAGGGTGTTGGTGTGCCGCCTTGGCCGACCGGTGCGGCGCTGGGTGCAACATAGACTTTGCCGCCGTCCTGAAGGCGCGCGAAGCCGGTGGTGACAACGCGGTCACCGGCAGTGACGCCAGTGAGCACAACGGATTGCGCATCTGTTTGCATGCCGGTGGTGACGACACGCTGGGCGACTGTGTTGTCAGGCTTGACGACGAAGACGTAGATGCCGGTCGGGCCGCGCTGAACAGCGGGCGTGGGAACGACGACGACTTGCTTCAGCGTATCGACGAGAACGCGCAGGTTGACGAACTGGCCCGGCCAAAGCTGGAGCTTGGCGTTGGGGAATTCGGCTTTGAGCTTGATGGTGCCGGTCGTCTGGTCCACCTGATTATCCACGACCTTAAGCACGCCGGTGTCGAGCACGAGCTTGTTATCGCCATCGACGGCTTCAGCGGTGATGGTACCGGTGGCCATGGCGCGGGCGATCTGCGGCAGCTGCTGCTGGGGCAGAGTGAAGACGGCGGTGATAGGCTGCAGCTGCGTGAGCACAACGATGCCGGCTTGATCGGAGGTGCGGACGACGTTGCCTTCGTCGACCAAGCGAATGCCGGTGCGGCCGCCAATGGGAGCGATCACCTTGGTGTAGTCGAGGATGGTTTTGGCGCTGGCGACCGCGGCAGCGTCAGCGGCGACTTGGGCTTTCAACTGGCGGACAAGCGCTTCCTGGGTGTCGATGACTTTCTGCGAGATGACACCGGCGGAGACTTTGCCGTAGCGCTCACTATCGCGGACGGCGTTGCCGAGCAGCGTTTCGTTGACCAGCTTTTTGGCGACGGCCTGGTCATAGGAGGCCTGATAGGGCGCGGCATCGATTTCGGCGAGGATATCGCTTTTCTTGACGAACTCGCCCTCGGTGAAATTGAATTTCAGGATCTTGCCTTCAACGAGCGACTTCACCGTGACAGTGTTGAGCGCCTTCACGGTGCCAACACCTTCGAGCAACACGGGAAGATCAGCGAGTTTGGCTTCTCCGACGAGGACGGGGGTTGGAAAATCGCCACCGGCCGCGCCGCCACCGCCGCCGCGCTTGCCAAAGCCGCCGGCCAGGCCCTTGAGCGGAGCTTCCTTGTTGGACGCATAGACCACCACGCCGATGGCCGAGAGGGCCAGCAGCGTGCCGATCAAGCGTTTGAAGAGGGTGTTCACAGGGTCGGGCCTTTCAGGCGCGCGGGGGTGGTTGTTTCGGTGCGGCAAGCTGGCGGTTTTTGACGGCTGGGGCAATGGTTGCATCTCAAGTGGCGGCTGCCCATCGGCGCCGGGTCTCACTTCAATGAACGCTGCCCTGTCTCGTCTCCGTCGTGTGCCTAGAGAATACCTCAATTGCGGCCGGGGGAGGACGCAACCATTCAATATTGCGCGAGTGCAGAAAAATATGCAACTTCTAATGAGTAAAATGGTAAATTTCGAGCCCGCGCCGCTTCGCCCATTTTGTCGGCAGGAAGGAGCGAGGTATATCGTTTGTCTCGCCGTGCGAGTAACCGGATAGTCCGCAACAAGAAGCGACCGCCATGACCGAAGCAGCAATGCCGATCTGGGAAGTGTTTATTCGCAACCGCTCGGGGTTGCCGCACAAACACTGCGGGTCGGTTCATGCGCCGGATGCGACGATGGCGCTGCAGGCGGCGCGCGATGTCTACACACGGCGCGGCGAGAGCGTGTCGCTGTGGGTGGTGCCGTCGTCAGCCATCATTGCGTCGGACCCGGCAGACAAAGATGCGATGTTCGAGCCGACAGGCAGCAAGATTTATCGGCATCCCACGTTTTATGACGTGCCGGATGAGGTGGGGCATATGTGACGGTCGGCAGTCGGGAATGGGCGATCGGCAATCGTCGAACTGTCCGGCACCAAAATCGACTGCCGACTGCCAACTCCCGACTGCCTGTAGACCACAAGGTTTCGGATGACTGACAAGACCAATCCCCTCTTTGATCTCACACTCGCCCTCGCCGATGACGCGCTGGTGTTGGGTCACCGGCTGTCAGAGTGGTCGGGGAAAGCGCCGATGCTCGAGGAAGACATCGCGTTATCGAACCTTGGTCTCGATCTGATCGGGCAGGCGCGATTGTTCTATGCTTATGCGAGTGAGCTGGAAGGCCATAGCCGCAGCGAAGATGATCTCGCATATTTCCGCGACGCAGCAGCCTATCGCAATCTGCTGATTGTCGAGTTGGAAATCGGCGACTTCGCACACACGATTGCGCGGCAGTTTTTGTACGCGGCGTTTGTGCATCCCTATTTCCAGGCACTGACGAAATCGAAAGATGCACGCTTGGCGGAGATCGCGGCGAAGGCGGTCAAGGAGATGGCGTATCATGTCAGGCATACGTCAGAGTGGATGATCCGGCTCGGCGACGGCACGGCGGACAGCCAGCGGCGCATGACGGACGCGCTGGAGGAACTGTGGGGCTATACGGGCGAGATGTTCGAGATGAGTGTCGGCGAACGGGCGCTCGCGGGCGAGGGCATCGCGCCCAATCGCGCGGCGCTGCAGGCAGGTTGGAACGCGACGGTTGACGCCGTGCTGCGCGAGGCAACGCTGATGCGGCCGAAGGATCGCGGCATGCAGCATGGCGGGCGCAAGGGTCAGCACACCGAACAACTCGATCACATGCTGGCGGAGATGCAAGTTCTCGCGCGGCAGCATCCGGGGGCCACATGGTAGCGATTGCCACGCTCGCGAGTCCCGACACTGAAGTACAGCGCGCACGCGAAGTCGCGGCGGCAGTGCTCGATCCGGAAGTGCCGGTGATCAACCTCGAAGAGCTCGGCGTGTTGCGCGGGGTTGCGCGGCGGGATGGCAGGATCGTTGTGACGTTGACGCCAACGTATACGGGGTGCCCGGCGACGGCGGCGATCCAGATGGCGGTGGAAGTGGCGCTGTTGGAGGCGAACATTTCGGGCGCACAGGTTGAGACAGTGCTGTCTCCGGCCTGGACGACGGACGACATCAGCGAGAGTGGGCGCGCGAAACTCAAGGCCTATGGCATCGCGCCGCCAAACAGGACAGCCCCGAGCGGGTTGTTCGAAGTCGAGATCGTTGCCTGCCCGCTGTGCGGATCGCAGCACACCAGCAAGGTATCCGAGTTCGGCTCGACGGCCTGCAAGGCGCAGTGGCGCTGCGAAAGCTGCCGCGAGCCGTTCGATTATTTCAAGTGTCACCGGTGACGATGAGCGAACCTTTCCACAAACTGAAAATTGCTTCTGCGCGCAAGCTGGAGGGCGATGCGATTGAGATCGTGTTCGTCGTGCCGGATGCATTGCAGGCGGCATTCGCGTTCAAGCCCGGCCAGCATATGGCCTTAAGGGCAACCATCGACGGTGTCGAACAGCGGCGGACCTATTCGATCTGCTCGGGACGCGGTGGACCGCTGCGGATCGGGATCAAGCGCATAGAGGGTGGCGCGTTCTCGAACTGGGCGAACGCGAGCTTGCGAGCCGGCGATGTGCTGGAGGTGGCACCGCCGCAGGGACGCTTTATGCTGCCGGCGGGGGATGGCCAACCAAGGCATCTGCTGATGATCGCCGGCGGTGCCGGCATCACCCCCATGCTCGGGATGACGATCGAAGCGCTGGAGCAGGAACACGACGCGCGCGTGACGCTGATCTATGCGACACGGACGCTGGGTCAGGCGATGTTCCTCGACGAAATCGAAGACCTGAAAGACCAGTATCCGGCGCGGCTGGACGTCATCCGCGTTCTGTCGGGGCCGGGGGAGGCGGAGACGCCGCTGCTCGCCGGGCGGCTGACAGGCGAGAAACTGAAGGCCTTTGCGGAGCGGCGCGTTGATATTCGTTCGGTCAGCCGGGCGTTTCTGTGCGGCCCAGGGAGTTTCATCAAAGAAACGCGCAATGCGCTGTTTGAGTTAGGGCTTGCGCGAGATGCGGTACACCACGAGTTCTTTGCCGGACGCAGTGGCGGGAGCATGCAACAAGCGGTTGTGCCCGTGTCCGCCGAGAAAGCAGCGCCTGTGCGCGTCGCAGGCGCGATCGATGCAATTGCGGTGCTCGACGGTCAGCGGCATCCATTCGTGCTGGCACCTGGGCAGCATGTGCTGGAGGCTGCGCTGAAGGCCGGTATCAAGGCACCCTATTCGTGCACCGGCGGCATGTGTTCGACGTGCCGCGCGCGCGTTGTCGAAGGCAAGGTGACGATGACAGTCAACTACAGCCTGGAGGCGTGGGAAATGGAGCGCGGGTTTGTGCTGACCTGCCAGGCCGTCGCGACAACGCCAACCTTGGTCATCGACTACGACGCGATGTGAGCGGCATGCATCGGGCGTAACGCGCGTGCATTTCGAATGCGCGCCAGCTGCGGCATCGGCACCGTCGCATACTCAGCCAGCATCAAGCCCCACGACAGCGCCATCAGCACATGAAAATGGCGCCAGTGATCAAGATCGATGATGAAGCCTTCCAGCGCATGGGCGACGAAAGCCGCATAGGCGACAAGGAACAGGCCTTGAGTTGGGCCGCGCGTTAGGGCGTGCCGTGCGCCGGCGATGACAGTACCGCCGATGAGCAGTCCGAACACAAGCCCGCCGAGCCAACCCGCATTCATGAACATCGACAGGTATACGTTATGCGCCTCTTCCAGGTGGTAGTAGGTGTCAAACTGCTGCGCGCCGAGGCCGAACGGATGAGCGAGAATGAGTGCGCGTGCTTTGACCTGTCCACCAAACCGGCCATCGGGGCCTTCGTCGTAACTCTGAGTGAGGGTCGCGCGGTGGGTGAGAAGGTCAGCGACCGCATCAAACTGCAAAGCAATCGTAATCAACAAAGCACCAGCGACAGCGATAGCGACGACGCCGAATGCCAGGCGCACACGCGCACCTGACGTTTCCGCCGTGACAAACGACAGATACGCATAGAGCGCCGATGCAAACGCGAGAGCGAACCACGCACCACGGCTGAAACTCAAGAGGATCGCCACCGAGAGCACGCCGAAGCCCGCTAGGGCGACAATGGCTTTCAGCCCGCGCGCCTGACGCATCACGTGCATGAGATAGACGGCCGGCATCACGAGGAAGGCACCGAACACGTTGGGATCTTTGAAGGTGCCGGAGGCGCGGCCGTAAAGTGTGAAGATGTCAGCTGCGCCGGGAAACAGCCCGAGGTAGCCCACGAGACCCGCACTGGCAGCGATCAAGGCGGCGGCGACAGTTCCCTGCATGATCAGGCGCGCATGACGTGCCGGCGACGCTTGCACAAATGCCGTCAGCAGCAGCGAGACCAGGACGAGGAACAACGAAACGAGCGTATGGACGAGCGCCCGCTTGGGATCGATAGCCGCGAGGACAGCGAAAAATGCACACGCCACGGGCACCAGCATAGCCGACGTATAGAGCAACATCAGCGGCGTGGTGCGGACCAGCCCAATGGCCGGCAACAGCATGAGCAAGCCAAGTCCCAGCACGTCGAAGGGCGAGGGCTCGGTGAAGACGATCGCGCCGCCGGCCATCGTCAGCGCGACGGCTGCGAGAGCGAAGCGATGGGTGAGGCTCTTGGACAGCCCAGGCATCAAGGCTGCTGCATTTTCAGTTGCGTGTGTCATAGGATGCGACACAGCAAGAAGCGGGCCGAACGTCAGCGGAAGTGGCCTTACCGCTGGACATTGCAGCTCAATATGCGCTGTCGGTCTTCAGCAACGCCAGCGGCGTCTTCGCAAGAATGACAAGATCAAGCCCCACCGACCAGCGTTCAATGTAGTCGAGATCAAAAGCCACGCGCTGCTGGATTTTTTCTGCCGTATCGGTCTCGCCGCGCCAGCCATTGATCTGCGCCCAGCCGGTAATGCCCGGCTTCACTTTGTGGCGCGCGAAGTAGCTGGCGACCACGTCCGGGTAAAGCTGGTTCGCCGCCTTCGCTTCCACCGCGTGCGGGCGTGGGCCGACCAGCGACAGCGTGCCAAGCAACACGTTGAACAGCTGCGGCAACTCGTCGAGGCTCGATTTGCGGATCACGCGACCAACCTGTGTGACGCGTGGATCGTTGCGAGTGACCAGCGTCGACGCAGTTGCGTCGCTGCGCTCGGTATACATGGAGCGGAACTTGAAGACTTCGATCAATTCGTTATTGAAACCATAACGCTTCTGGCGAAACAGCACCGGCCCTTTGCTTTCGAAGCGCACCGCAGCCGCGACCATCAGCATGATCGGCGTAAGCGCGATGATGGCCAGCGCGGCAATCGTGAGATCAAGGACGCGTTTGGCGACAGCATCAAAGCCGGCAATCGGGCGGTTGGCGAGATCGATCATCGGCACGCCGCCCACGTAGGAGTACGCCGCTGGTGCAAATTGCAACGTTGATGCTGTAGCAGCCAACCGCACATCGACAGGGAGGTCAGATAGGCGCTGCAGAATGCCAGCCACGCGGGCTTCCGCACCAAGCGGCAGCGCCATGATTGCAACATCGACGGTGTTCTGACGTACAAACGCCCTCAGGGCAGTGATATCACCGAGATGGGGTGTCGCGCACGCTTGCGAAGGCTCACGCGCGTCAAGGCGATCATCAAAGAGGCCAGCCACCCGGATGTCGCTTGTCGGATCGGCGGTGAGCGCTTGGGCGAGAGCTTCAGCCGCGTGGCCGCTGCCATAAATGACAGCAGTCCGCGTCAGTGCCCCGGACGCGCGCAAAGCGCTGACGGCGGCCCAAGCCGTCAGCCGCGATGCGATCAACGCGAGCACACCGGCCGCCGCAAAGTTCGCAAGCCAGATGGCATGAGGCGTGTCAGTAACCCCCACGCCGATCGCCAGCGCGAGGAGTGCCAACACGCTCGCCATCCAGCAAAATGCCAAGGGTCCGGAGGCTGCACCCGGTGCCGCCAGTGTGCCGAGCGTATAAAGGCCAGCGGCACGGAACAAGGTTGTGGCAGCGACTGCGGCCGCAGCGGCAGCGATCAGTACGACAGCCGGAGTGCCAACCGTTTGTTGCACCGTCGCCAGTGCGCCTGCGGTCGTCAAAACCATGACCTCAAACCAGCGGGTCGCGTGGCTTGCGAAACTCGCAAGGCCTGGCGTCCAGGCGTTTGCACCACGCCGCGAACATACCGTGCTTGCGGCGTACGGCAGAGCGGCAGGTGTGACTGAAACGGTCGAGGCGTGCATGACGCTGCTGTCCAAGGTATTTGAGCTTGTTTCAGCCCATATACGCAGGGATCATGCCATTTCAGGACAGCATTAAGAACTTTGCAACGCACTCCGTGTCGAGAGCAGTATCATGCCGCCCGGCGGGCGCGCTGCGGCGTTGCGTAAAAGTCGGTCACCGCAGAAGTCATCTCGGCGACGGTGAAACGGCCTTGAACCAATGATTTCAGAATGACAGCAGTGTTACGCACTGTCTCAGGATGAGACAATGCACGCCGCATGGCGTCTGCGAGTGCGCCAACGTCGGCCGGCGGTATCAGCGGACCGCACTCCGGCGGAATGATCTCTGGAATGCCGCCAACGTTGGTTGCGATGACCGGGAGGCCTGCGCCGATCGCTTCCAACACGATGTACGGCAGGCTTTCAGCCCGCGATGGCATCAGCAACACACGGCCAAGCGCAAACGCATCGCGCGCGCGCATCGCACCGGGAAAGCTGGCGCGGTTTCCAAGGCCAAGCGCCAGCGCCTGAGCCTTAAACGCTTCCGCGTCGGGACCGTCACCAACGAAAACAGCAGTCGCCGTTCGTAATTTTTGGATTTCTGCCAACGCTTCAAGCGCAACATCAACGCCCTTCAGCCTCCGCAATTCACCCACAAACACGAAATCAGCGGCGTCACTGTTGGGCTCGACAGGTTCGAACTCGCGAGCCAGCAAGCCGTTGGTCACAACTTTCGACGCGCATGCCGGCACGCCGATCTGTTGGGCATAGCGCTCCGCGGCAAAGCGGCTCTCGAACAGCAGCCCGTCCGTGTAACGTTCAAGCCGGCGCTCAAGCGCACCGTAGAATTTGCCGGGTAGAGTGGTCGGCGGGTAGTGAAGACTGCCGCCGTGCGGTGTGTAGAAGCAGCGCACGTCATGGCTTGAGGCCTTCAGTTGACGCGCCGCCAGCCGCGCGTAGGCCCCACCCTTGGCACCATGACCGTGCACGACATTGGTTTCAAAATCGCGCGCCAGCGCCACCACCTGCCGCCAGGCTTTGAAGTCACTGAGGCCAAGGTCGCGGCCCATCGGCAGGCGATGCAGCCCCAATCGTAGCGACGGCGCAAATGCCAACAGTCGCGCTTCCGTCAGCGTATCACCGCCAGCAGCGCAGATGACACCGACACGATGACCAAGTACCGCTTGCGCCGTTGCAAGATCGGCCACGTGACGGAATAGCCCACCGACGGGTGCCCGCAAGCAATGCAGAATATTGAGCCCAGCCTGACCGGATGGAGCAGAGCGGATTGCAGGACGGCCTTGGGACACGTGTGCGCTCACCTGACACAGTGAGAACGCCTGCCCCGATCAGAACCAGCGTTCCCGGACGTGGATCGTGTCGCCGGGCCGCACTTCTGCGTCGCCTGGCACCTCGAGCCGTTCGATGCCACCATTTATGCGCCGGGTTATATGAACTTTCCGTTCATTGGCGCGCTCAGAGAAGCCGCCTGCTATTGCCACCGCACCGGCAACGGTTAGCGCGCCGACGTAGGGGTACTGGCCCGCTGTCTTGACTTCGCCAAGGATAAAGAAAGGCCTGTATTGCTGGACATCAACGGTCACATGCGGATCGCGCACGAACTCGACACCGAGGCGAGCCTTGATTGAGCCCTCAAGCCCGCGCGTTGTCGCGCCAAGCGCTCTCACGTTGCCGATGAGCGGCACAGAAATGAAGCCTTCCGTATCAACCGTGTAAATTCGAGACAGGCTTGGTTGCGCGTAAACAAAAACGCGCAACTTATCGCCGCTATCGAGCCGATACGGCCCACTGGCTTGCGCAGTCACCTCATCGGTAAGCGCTGCATCGTCAGCCACTTCGCGCATCGTGAACGACGACCAACCCGCAATCGCGGTGCCAGACGGCTGCACGATCGGCAACGCGGTCTCGACAACGATAGTGGTGTCGCCCCAGTTCGGCTGCAAAGCCACCAAGCTGCGATGCGCCGGTGTACAGCCACCGACGAGCACTGCCAAAACCGCCACGACCCAAACTACGCGCGCGAACATCGCAACAACCCTTCACACGACTTTTCAGCTCATACTCGTGTCCAGTTGTAACCTGCGGGCGGTTAAGAAAACCTTGGCGACCGTGTCATTTCGAGAAGCTTAAGTGAAAAGCAACCTCAACGAGGTCTACTGCAGATCTGAGTCTCATCCCGCCGTTCGTTCCGGATATCGCGCCCATGCCGTCGTCCCATGCTGCCAACCCTGATGCGATCAACCTTGCTCATGTCATGCGTGCAGTCCTGCGCCGTTTGCCGGTACTCGCACTCATCGCTGGCCTCGTCGGCGCGGCAACCGCCGTCATACTCTCCGCGATGGCACCGCAATATCTCTCGCAGGTGCAGTTGAAGATCCGCGGCAGTACCGGCACCAATCCCGGCAGCGATGCCGCTGGTCTGCCCGACAAGGAAGCCGTTGGCACGCACGTGCGCGGCCTCATGTCGACCGAACTCGCACTGAAGATGTCAAAGGCATTGGACCTGACCCGCCGGTCGGAATTCAACGCAGCCTTGGAGCCGGACGACGTCTATGGCCGCACCCTGCGCAGCTTTGGCGTCGGCGGACCCAAGCCCGGCGAAACGGACGAAGACCGTTTGATGCAGGCTTACTTCAAAGCCGTGCGCGCCTACCCCGTGCGCGAAACACGCGCCATCATCGTTGATTGCACCTCGTCGAACGCAAAGTTTTCCGCCACGTGCGCCAACACGCTGGCCAGTCTCTATCGCGATAGTCTGCGCGGCCGCGCCGTGGTCGAGAACTCCGACATGCGCAGCACGCTCGCACCGGAAGTGGCACGCCTGACGCGCGAAACTTCAGAGGCCGAATCCCAAGCCGCCGAGTTCCGTGGCAAGGCCAATTTGTTCCAAGGCAGTGCCCAGGCGACGCAACTCAAGGATCAACAGCTTTCAGAGTTGTCAGCGGAATTGACCCGTGCAGCGACAGCCCGTGGCGATGCCGATGCGCGCGCCCAGGCTGCCCGTGAAATGAGCGCGCGCGGTCTGGCCGCAGCCAATCCCGACGTGCAGAAATCCGCCCTGATTCCGCGCATGGAAGAACAACGCGTCACGCTCGAGCGTCAGATTGCCGAATTGTCAGCCACGCTGTTGCCGGGCCATCCGCGCATGAAGCAGCTGAACTCGGAACTCTCTGGCCTGCAAAGCCAGATCCGCGCCGAGGTCCTCAAGGTCGTCGACAGCCTCGGCAACGACGCGCGCATTGCTGCAGATCGTGAAGCAGGCGTGCGCCGCCGCGTTGAAGAGTTAAAGCGCACCGTCGTATCGTCGGCACCCGACACGGCGCGGCTTGCGCAACTCGAAACCCAGGCAAAAGCCAAGCGCACCGAACTGGAGCGGGTGCAACGGCAATACGAAGCCGCCGCTTCGAGCGTCAGCGCCGCCTCGGCCCCGGCCGAAGTCGAAATCGTCTCAGAGGCCTACCCATCAAACGAGAAGGTCTTCCCCAAAACCGGCATGATGTCGGCGCTCGCCGCCGTCGCGACGCTCATTTTGGGCTTTGCGTTGTCTTTGACCCGCGAATTGGTGCGTGGTGCCCGACCGGCCACTGCAGTCGCTCAGGTGCCAACCCGCGAGCGCGACGCACCAACGCTTGAGCGCGAAGCGCCGTTGCTCGCGACCCCCGCTCCGCAGACCGTGGCCTCTGCTGCAACCGCTGGCGCACCAGAGCGCGCAGTCAAACGCACCACACCCCAAGACGTAGCCCGCTCACTCGCCGCGACCGCGCAGGGTACCCGTGGGTTTCGCGTCTTGGTCACCAATACCGGCACATCCGTCGCTGGCGCACAGGAAGCCGCCTCAATCGCCCAGCACCTCGGCGCAACCGGCGCGCGCGTCCTGCTGATCGGCTGGGCTGGTTCAGGCGACAGCGTCGCCCGCGTGAACGGTTGCTTGTCGCACCCTGGCACAGCCGAACTGCTCGCCGGCACCGCCTCGCTTGAAGAGGCCATCCAGTCCCTGCCGGATCGCGCCATCGATGTATTGCCAGCCGGTCAGGCAGCGTCGGTCGTCGTCGACGGCGACAGCGCTGGCATGGTGCTCGATGCGCTCGATGAACTGTATGACTATATCGTCGTCACCGCAGCGCCGAAGATCGCGCGCGAGCTGTTCGAAGCCATCCAAGGCCGCTTTGATGCAGGCGTGCTGGTCACATTTGGCGCCGAGGACCACACCTCAAACCACAGCGATACCGGTTTCCTCGGCTTCGAAGTTCCGGACTTGCCAGTGCTGACAGTTGCGGCGGAAGCGGTCGCCGCTAGTCCCTTGCGCAGCCCGGCAGCCCACCCCCGCGCCCGGACAGCACGCACCGGTATCGGTGCCTGACGTTCGATATCCCGACGTTCGATATTAAGGATTTGTTTACCCTGCACTGCAAACCGGTGACGATTGGTCACGACTGACCCGCGCTCTGCGCACGGTTCTTGCTTGAGGACATCAGCGCCGCACGGTGGTTCGTCCATGCGCGCTTGTCTCAACCGAGAGTCGGACACGCTGCATGAGCCGTCGCACCACCCGATACGTCAAGGCTGCCCTGTCGGCGCTGCACTATAGCGGTGCAGGCCACATGCTGGCCCCCCTGACCGCCGGTGCCGGTGCCATCATGATGCTGCACCAGGTCGGCCCGGAAACGCCGGAGGCATTTGCACCCAACCGCATTCTCAAGATCACACCTGAATTTCTGGATCAGACCATCCGCCAATGCCTCGAAGCCGGCTTCGACCTCGTATCGCTCGATGAAGTCGCAGCGCGCATTGCCGAGCCCAAGCACGGCGCGCGCCCTTACATTGCCTTCACGCTCGACGATGCCTATCGCGATAATCTCATTCATGCTGCGCCGGTATTCCGCCGCTACGGCGTCCCATTCGCAATCTATGCGCCGACCGACTACATCGATGGCCACGGCGATCTGTGGTGGCTGGCGCTCGAGCTGGCCATTGCCAAGCTGGATCACGTCGACTGCGAGATTTCCGGAGAACTGTTGTCGATGCCGGCGAATACGGTGGCCGCCAAGGATGCAGTCCATCACGAGATCTACTGGCGTCTCCGCAAAATTGACGAGACGGTGGCGCGCGCGACCGTTGCTGAGCTGTGCCGCGAGGCTCGTGTCGATACCGCCACGCTCTGCCGCGACCTGGTGATGACCTGGGAAGAACTGCGCGCGCTGGCGGCTGATCCACTCGTTACGATCGGCGGTCACACGCAGCGGCACTATGCGTTGTCAAAACTCGGCGCGAACGCTGCACGGCATGAGATAGCAGCAAGCGTTGCGCGCCTTGAAGCTGAACTGGGTCAGCGCGTCCGTCACTTCAGCTACCCATTCGGCGATGTCTGCAGTGCTGGTCCGCGGGAATTCGAGATGGCGCGCGAGCTCGGCTTCCTGACCGCTGTCACCACGCGAAAGGGCGTCCTCTACGCGTCGCACGGCGCATCCCCCACCGCCTTGCCGCGCGTCTCATTGAATGGCGACTACCAGGACACGCGCTACACACAGACCCTGCTCACCGGCTTGCCCTTCGCACTCCGCGATCTTGCCAAGCGCATGCTGCCAAGCCGCGCGGCGGCATGAAACCGGGAATTAGGCGCTCATCACCCCCGATAGTGCCCGCCACCATCCACGTCGAGTACGGTCCCGCTCACATACCCGCACGCCGGTGACGCCAGAAACGCAGCGGCATTAGCAATCTCCTCGCTCTCGATCAGTCGGTCGAGTGGCAGGTTGGTCAGCATCTCTTCCCAGCGGCTCTCATCGCTATGGGTGCTTTTGGCACGCTGCTTCGCCAGCGAGATGATGCGATCCGTGCGCGTTGCTGCCGGGTTGATGCCAAAAATGCGCACACCCCAATCGACCGATTTGCCGCCCATGGCACCGGTGAACGCCATCAATGCCGCGTTGCCCGTGGCACCGCAGATGTAGTCGTAGCGCGGGCTCCGGCCGGCCGAGCCGATGATGTTGACGATCGTTCCGGCTTTTCGGTCCTTCATGCGCGCTAGCATCATCTGGGTCATGTGCACATAACCGAACACTTTAAGGCTCCACGCCTCCTGCCAGCGCTCCATGGTGATGTCGAGCAATCCGCCGCCTGGAATCGCGCCAGCATTGTTGACGAGGATTGTCGTTTCGCCGTGCGCGGCCATCACGCGTTCGCGCTCGGCGCTCTTGGAGAGATCAGCTGGGAACGCTTTGATGTCACCTAGGCTTGCGAGCTCTGCACGCATGCCATCCAGCTTGGCTGCATCGCGCGACACGATCGTCACCGCGCAACCCTCCTGGAGAAACACCTTGGCGCACGCAGCCCCGATGCCTTTCGAGCCACCGGTGATGAGTACTGTGTGGCCTTTGAGACGGAGATCCATGGGGTTCCTCGCTGGAGATAAGCGCATCAAAAGGCGCGCACCCAACACTCTGGCATCATGCACCCGACCACGCCAAGTCTGACTGCCAGACCTCATGACCAGACCTCATGACCAGACCGCGTATGCTCATGACGCGTTTAGAGCTGGCCAAACTGAAGAGTGCCCATTTTTGAGAGCCACTTATGAGCCTCTGGACACACCCCACAGGCGGTGTTAGTTGACCGCTGCGTCAGCGCCGAAGGGTCTAGCGCGCGCTTCGGGTTTGTATCGAGTGTTCACAGGGCAGCCACGTGGTTGCCCTGAGACATGTTCGGCAAGTCTGCGGTGCACCGCTTTGCGGCGGTTTGGGTGATTAGCTCAGTTGGTAGAGCAGGTGACTCTTAATCACCGGGTCGAAGGTTCGAATCCTTCATCACCCACCAATGTTTTCAATGACTTAAGAGAAAATCTCCGCAGCCTTAGAATTATCAGTGCCTCATCGCTGCCTCACAAACTGAACCTTTGATCGGCAAAGCACCGTATTTCGGGCTCTAGTGCTCCACCCCATCAAACTGCGCGCCACTCGGTACCCGGAAACGCGAGGTGCCTCGGGGCCCTGCTATAACGTTTTTGAGGCACTGCGTGAGGCACAGGCGGGGAGTCAGTAAACGCTGTCTATTTTAGTATGCGTTCTGCTGGCTATGCCTTCGCGCGTTCAACGCATTCGCTCCATCGCCAACTCTATAGCTTCGTT
This sequence comes from Hyphomicrobiaceae bacterium, assembly GCA_031379035.1. GTDB lineage: Bacteria > Pseudomonadota > Alphaproteobacteria > Rhizobiales > Hyphomicrobiaceae > JABFRJ01. Next base: position 15,648 of record JANNEU010000491.1, read on the forward strand.
ATCTCGGGTTGTGGAAGCCGAGTGGCCGGTGCACCGGTGGGTAGCCTTTTGTCCACCCATACAAGCGCGACGTCTTACGGCTCCGAGGGAGCCGTCCTTGTTTCAGCAACCGATAACGGGCCAAGCTGTTCAAGCGCTGGCAGCTGTGGCTGCAAGTGCGCCGCAACGGCGGTTCTGCTGAAGCTCTCCAGCCTCTCTGTCGCATCGGCACGCTTCGGCTTTACTTCTGGCGTGACGGTAACTGGTTTCGCCTGGGGCTTGCCTGGCGGCGTTGGCGCGATCAGCGGCGGGACGACGATGTATTGAGGCGTCGTCGGTACAGATTGCTGCGGTGCAGGAGACACCTCGGCCCGCGGCAGCGCCGCAAATGCCATCCCTGAAAGCCGCCAGCCGTCTTCTTCCGCTTCAAACAGCAACCGAAACTCCAGCCGCCGCTGCTGCAGCGCGACGACGCCAGTCATCCGCAGACTTCCAGCGTCGTCGATACGCACCTCCTGGAACTGTGGTGTCGCCACGGCCAGCGCATGATGGTTCAAGCCGACCGTTCGAATGGGCTCGAGCAATTTGGAGATTGTCGCACCGTCGAACTTTTTCTGGAACGATTTTGCCGCCAGCTTCCACACCACAGCGTAGTCGTTGACCAAGTTCCCGTGCCCCACTGCTAGCAGCGTCGAGCGCACCATCACGAGCAGCATGTCGGGCGGCGGCACGGGCCGGTATGTCCCAATCCCGATGTCCGCTGAGATCCGTTGCGCCTGAGCGATTGCTGTTCTGGGCCCGGCGAGCAGAAACAACGCACTTGAGACACCAACGATCAACCGCTTCATGATGCAATCCCTATGGTGGACTTGGGGCGGCGCTGGTGCGCCACCCCGGCTCACATGCGACGTCACCAGCTCACGGTGCCTCCCACGCGGCCACCGGCGGGTCCGCCCGACAGCGGCACGCTTGCACCCGCGTCCAGCGTGACATTTTTCGCGACGACGCCCGTGATGCCGGCACCGATGGCCTGACGGCCATCGTACGTCGCGATCCCGAGGCCGAGCGCGATCGACTTGCCGCGATCAACGGTGGGGGCCTTCATGGCCATCGCAGCCGCCACACCACCTGACAGCTGGCGGGTTTTGGTTTCCAGTGCCGAGGTGCGGCCTTCGACGGCGGCAAACCGCTGATCGGTCGCCGCACCTTGTCTTGTCATTTCACTTTGCAATTGCCCGATTTGGCCGCTGTGGGTTGCGACGGTTCCCTCAACTGAGGTGAGCCGTTTGCCCTGATCGTCCACGGTGGTTTGAACTTTGGCGACCGACTTGTCGGTTGCGGTGACACGGGTGTTGGTTGCGCTCAGCTGGCTGCCGTTCACAGCGTCCTGGCTGCCATCGGCAACCTTTCCGTCGGCAACACCGGTCACGATGCGAGCGCCAGCGGTGCCCGCCACGCTGATTGATGTGCCGCCGGTGGTCGCGCCGAGCGCCAGCTGCCCACTCGAGCCGCCGTTCTGGATGACCATGCCCGTGGTTCCACTCTGGATTTGAGTGTTGAGCGTGGTGATCGAGGTGTTCAGGTTCGTGACCTGTGACTGAAGCCCGGTGATGGCCGTGGTGTTCGTCTGCGTCTGGGTATCGATTGCCGCCACTTTGGCATTGGTTGTGGCCAGGGCCTGGTTGGTCGACGCGAGTTGTGCCCCGTTGACGACATCAGTCGATGCCGCTGATACGCGCCCAGCCGCCACGTTCGTGATCGTCCGTTCGCGCCCGAGCGCACCGACCGACACGGTATTAGCGACGCCGTCGTCCGTGCTTCCGTTCCCGAGCGCGACTGAGTTGACACCTGTCGCGTTGGCTCCTGTACCGAGCGCCGTCGCTTTAGGGCCACCAGCGGTGCTGTTTGCCCCGAGCGCAATACTTTGGTCTCCAGCCGCCGATGCAGCACTGCCCAGTGCTGTGCTGTTCGCCCCAACGGCACTTGCCGACGCACCAAAGGCCGATGTGCCAGCTGCGGACGCGATGCTCGACTGGCCCACTGCGGCTGATCCATCACCGGACGCCGTCGAACCCATACCGAAGGCCGAAGCGTTCGCCCCGATTGCTGCTGATGAGGCACCGTTAGCCGTGCTATTCGCGCCGGTCGCTTTCGCGTAGGCACCTGTCGCCGTGGCAGTCACGCCGCTGGCCAGCGCCGCCGTGCCAACCGTCGTGGTGTTTGTGTTGCTCGACGTCGTTCCATAGCCAAACGCCGACGCATTCAACCCGGTGGCTGCCGCAGCCGCACCGACCGCGGTCGCAGCGTTCGTGCTTGCCGTCGTGGCCGTCCCCAACGCGGTCGATCCAGGGCCCGACGCATTCGACCCGTAACCGAACGCACTGCCACTCGTTCCACCGGCACTCGACACAGTCCCGACCGCCGTTGACGCATTCCCGGTCGCCGAAGCACCGGGGCCAAGAACTGTTTGCGCGCCGGCACCGCTTGATACCAGCATCATGGCTGCACCTGCGGTGCTGCCCACTATTGATCGTCTCGTCATCACCGTATCTCCGATTGTCAGCGCTCGCACGCGCGCGCACGCATCCTGCCGCCGCGGCGGGTGCCGCGCCGTTACTCTGGACGTAACGCTACGAAACACCGCCTCGCACTCGTCCCGGTCTATGCGCCCACGAGTTCAGAGGTGAATTTGATCTCCGTCACACGGAAGGTGCCACCCATCCGTTTGCACTGGATCACGATGTCGATGGCCATCGCCAACAGGCTGCGAATGTCCTTGCGTTCAAGCGACGCGCCCGCCTCGGATTGCTTCACCAGCAAAGTCAGCTGCTCAATGGCGAGCGCGCAGCTGTCTGCATGCACGGTCGTGATCGAGCCCGGATGTCCTGCGTTGACGGCGCGCAGATAAGTGAAAGCCGTACCGTCGCGCAATTCCTGCAACAGGATACGGTCAGGCCGCATGCGCAGGGACGCCTCGAGGAGTTCTTGCGGCCCCACCTTTGCAGCACCTTGGCGATCCTTGGAGTACCGCAGCGCAACGCAGTTGCGGTGCGGTAC
>JANNEU010000007.1:0-3414 GCA_031379035.1 Hyphomicrobiaceae bacterium
AAGACGAAACTCAGAACAGCGTGCCATTCTAAAACAAAAGCCTTTGCAACGACCGCAATCAAATGGTTGAGGTAAATTTCTGCGCCGACGCCTTGCGCGCAAGGGCAGAACGACCCTGTTGCAACTTTTACGTTGCACTCAATATAGACGTACTGTGATGGACGCATAGCAAAGCGGCGCGGGTGCAGCAATGGCTTGTTCAAGCAGAAGGTTCGGAACACTCCATTTAAAACTGCAAATAGTTAAAGCCGTGGCACGAACCTTCCTCGCGGGGCGCTAGATTGCAACCACCAGCTTCAGATCACATTTTTGGATCTCGCTCCACGTTCAGGGATGCGGCTTGCACTTGACGCGGTCTTATTGATCGACTTCAATCGTAAGCGAAGCAGTTTTAATTCGTCTCGTCGGAAGAGTGGCTGGCGCGATGGTGGGTGTTTCAATGCACGAGGAATCGGCATTCGCTTTGACCTCATTTTTTTGCCACCAGACCATAGCTTTACACACTATGCATGTTCACCATTAAAGTACTTCTCCCGCGCTTGATGATCCCGACATGATAGAAGACGTTTCAGGCTTACGTTTTGCTACCTTCATCAAAGACGTTGCAGAGCGGGCGGATAACGGAACGACACAGTAGTGTCGTATGCGTGTCCGCTCTTTGCGGTGCTAAGCTCAACTTTGTTTAGCAACCGACTGCATCGTTTTCGTGTGTGCACGTCTTGAGTGATCCGATATGAATATTCAAAATTATCGCACGGAGTCTGCCGGGGATTTTTACGGACAGGTCCTTTCCCCGGTCAAACCGGACAAGGCCGACATTTTAGGGATCATCCGCAGGGGACGCTTCAGAATCGCGTTCACTACGCTTGCTGGATTGACTACAGCGCTGCTACTGCTTTCGACTGTTACGCCGGTCTACAGAGCTAATACCCGGCTGATTATTGATAAAAGTTTCAACAAGTTTATGCAGTCTAACAAGGTTCTTGACGAACCAATCTTCGATGATGCGGGCACTCTCAGCCAGATCCATATCATCACATCTGAGTCCGTTGTGCTGCCGGTTGTGCGCTCGCTGGATTTGGCCCACGATACAGAGTTTGTTGATCCGTCGTCGAATGCGGGGATCACAACGCGCCTTCGTGGCTTGATTGCCACTTTGAAGGCAAAGGCAGGCTTTGGTGCTGCGCGCACAGTCGAGAAGTCTGATCCCGAGCGGGTGGCCTTTGATGGCGCGATGCGCCGCTTGTATGTGACGCGCGAGGATGTGCCGAACGTCATCAATATCAGTTTTGAATCGCGGGACCCGCAAAAGGCGGCGAACATTTCGAACGCGATCGCCGACACTTATCTCGCATCAACGGTCGCCGGAAAGATCAGCTCGACACAGATCGTCGGCCGGTTGATGCGCGAACGACTGGCTGAATTGAAGACGCAGGCCGCCGACGCCGAGCGCGTGCTGACCGAGTACAAGCTGAGCGCGAAACTGACGGGCGCGGGGGCCAAGACCCGCTCGTCGGAAGAGCTGAGCATACTTGCTGGCCATCTGGCTCAATCGCGCGTCACATTGGCAGAAGCGAAGGCGCGGCTCAATCCAACGACCAAGGATGGGCTTGAGTCTGGCAATACCGCTCCCCTTGAGAATGAACTGCTCACACTGCTGCGACGCCAGTACCTCGACGTTGCGCAACGTGCGACCGATATCGAGCGGCGCGTCGGTAAGGGGCATGCCGCGGTCGCCGCAATGCGCAGGCGTTTGGCCGACATGCGGACAGCGATTGCTGATGAAGAAATGCGCGTTGCGAGAACGAGTCTTGAGCTTGCATCGGCTCGATATGGGCAGCTCAACGCCACGATGGCGCAGGTATTGAGCGAAGAAACAGCGACGAGCCCCGCTCTGGCGCGACTGCGGGAACTCGAAAGTGCTGCCGAGACTTTGCGAACACTCTACAATAGCATGCTGCAGCGTTACAACGAGACCAGCAAGGTCGAGGCTTCGGCACCCATCACGTCGGATGCGATGATCATCACGCGTGCGGCTGTCCCGACCCAGAGTGAGCCTTCCAAAAGGCGCATCCTCGGCCTAGCGTTGGGGTCGCTGTTTGGGTTTCTGTTTGGAACGGGCCTGATTTTCTTGCGAGAGTTCCCGTTTGGCGTGTTCCGAACCTCCGAACAGGTTACGCAAGCGACGGGCCTTTTTTGCGCCATTCTGCCAACCGTGAAGACCCAAGATCTCTCCGCCCAGAACCCGACAACCGCTGTCGTATCCCGACCATTTTCGAGGTTCACTGAGGCGCTGCGCATGGTCTGGTCACTCATCAAGGTGAGAAAGGTCGGCACCACCGGTCAGGTCATTTGCGTCACATCGGCGGTTCCTCATGAGGGCAAGACGACAGTGGCGACCAGCCTAGCCAGTCTCATCGCCTCGCAAGCTAAAGTCCGAACATTGCTGATCGATGCCGATTTCCGTCGTCACACTCTGACAGACGCCATGGCGTCGGAATCACAGGTGGGGCTCAGGGAGGCTCTGGACAGTCCGGGGCGGCTCTCTGATTTCGTGATCAAGCAGTCGGCGTCCGGACTAGAGTTTCTGCCATGCCCTATCACCGACCCGTCTATCAACGCCTCAGAACTTCTCGGGTCGGCACAAATGAAGGAGCTTCTTGCCGTCGCCCGCGACCGTTACAGCGCCATTATTATTGAGGTCGCGCCGATTGCTCCGGTCGCGGATTTCAGGATGATAGCGCCGTTCTGTGACGAGATGGTCCTGGTCGTCGAATGGGGCAAGACAACGCAAAAAATTGTTCTGGAGTCTTTGGCCCAGGCTTCGGGCTTGTTCATCGGCACTCCTTGCATCATTCTCAACAAGGCTGATCCTTCCGCACTCAAGAGCATTGATCACTATAAAGGGTCGGAATACCTCGCGTACTACAAAGAGCGCGCTGCGTGACCATAACGCACCATGTGCCCTGGCATATAGTGCCGCAGAAATGTGCGGAAGCAGCGATGGCGTGCTGCAGCGTTGCCATTGACTGCGCGCTTCGTAACATGCGTCTGCGCAGCCAGCGAGACGGTCTGTTGCGATCGCTCGGAGCCAACTCTCGCCTTGCCGATGCATTGCGCGGTTTGATCAGGTTTCTGGTTGCTGCGGCAATGGTTGCAGTACTTTGTACCCGTGACGGCATTGCAGCCGAACCGCAGTTGCAACGCAAATCCGGGGCGAGCGCGCAGGTGACGCTGCGATCCGATTGGACGCACGGTCTTAAGATTGGGCCTAACGGTCCGATACCCGCTATCGTCGTCGACCAGTTTGGCTACCTGACCGGTGCCAAGAAGGTGGCGGTCGTTCGTGACCCGAAAGTTGGTTATGATAACTTTGCCACATTTGTACCGGGGCCGCGTTATGCGCTTGTCGAT
>JANNEU010000016.1:0-11196 GCA_031379035.1 Hyphomicrobiaceae bacterium
CTTCACACAGGCCTTCACACCATTTGCGCCGGGTGGTTGGGGCTTTGCCATTGGCTTCCCGCTCTTTGTGGCGGGCGTAGCGGCGCTGCGCGTCGTTCGGTTCAACGCGGGTGCCGCACAGCCGCAGCCGCTCAGCCGTGCTGCGCCAGCCATCGGTACGATGGTTGTTATTTGCTTTGCAGCGGCTCTTCTGGCAGCCCTCACCGATGGTGCCATGGTGACGGCGCATACGATTTTGCCGGTGATCGTGACTGTGCTGGCTGCCATGCAAGCGCTATTGCCGACGCCGCAGAAAGACACCTAGTCCATGGCCGAGCAAACCCCTTACCGCCGGCTCGATGCAGCGCACCTGGTGTCGTCGCTCACACAACTGGAAGCGCGTATCCGCGAGCGCTTTCCCGACGCCGGACTGGCACGGGTCTGCCAAGACCTAACAGTGATTGCGCGTGAAAACTCGTCGCGCGCAGCCGCCATTGGTAAGCGGGACTGGTGGTTGTGGGCGGGCATCGTGACGTTGTTGGCGCTGTCGGCGGCTGGCCTTGTGCAGTTGCTCAGGCTGGTCGATTTTACCAAGACCAGTCCAGACAGCGTCTTTACGCTTGTGCAAGGCATCGATGCGCTCATCCATCTGGTCTTTGTGACTGGTGGCCTGGTGTTCTTCTTCATTACAATTGAGGATCGCTTGAAGCGGCGCCGGGCGCTGCGCGCGCTCAATGAATTGAGATCGATCATTCACGTGGTTGACATGCATCAGCTGACGAAGGAGCCGGCCTCGATCCTGGCCGGTGGCGCGCCGACCGCCCATTCGCCGAAGCGTACATTGACCGCGTTTGAGCTTGGCCGTTATCTCGACTATTGTTCGGAGATGCTGTCGCTGGTAGCCAAGATTGCTGTTCTTTACGCGCAGAGCCAGCCTGATCCCGTCATTGTCGACGCCGTCAGCGACATTGAGCGGCTGACAACCAACCTGTCGCAAAAAATCTGGCAGAAAATCATGCTGGTGCACGCCGGTCCCGGCGGGTACGACACGAAACCATCACCCCGCGACGGCGGGGAAGAAACGTGAAAGCCTTTTGAGCCCCCTTCCATGCGCCCAGACATTACCGATCCCGTTGCCTTGACGGCCGCACTGATCCGCTGCCGCAGCATCACGCCTGACGAGGGTGGAGCGCTGACACTGCTCGCCGATGTGCTTGGCCCGGCCGGGTTTGCGTGCCATCGCATGACGATGACGGAGACGGGGACGCCCGATGTCGAAAACCTCTATGCGCGACTGGGAACCGAGGGGCCCAACCTCTGTTTTGCCGGTCATACGGATGTGGTGCCACCGGGTGATGAGAGCCGCTGGACGCATCCGCCTTTTGCCGCCGTGATCGAACAGGGCCTGCTGTACGGTCGTGGTGCTGCCGACATGAAGAGCGGCATCGCTTGTTTCATCGCGGCGGCCGGACGGCTTATGGCGGCCGGCAAACGGCCGCGTGGCTCGCTCTCGTTCTTGATCACAGGCGATGAAGAAGGTCCGTCGATCAACGGCACGATGAAGATGCTCGATTGGCTCACCGCGCGCGGTGAGACGCTTGAGGCATGCGTGGTCGGTGAACCGTCGAACCCCACGGTGCTCGGTGAGGAGATCAAGATCGGCCGGCGCGGATCGCTGAATGCAGAGATCGTCGTTTATGGGAAGCAGGGGCACGCCGCCTATCCAGCGATCGCCGAAAATCCCGTGCCGAAACTCGTGCGCATTCTCGACCGGTTGTCGTCAACGCCTTTGGACACAGGGACACCCGACTTCCAGCCGTCGAACCTCGAAGTCACCGTGATCGATGTCAACAACACCGCAACGAACGTGATCCCTGCGGAGGCGCGTGCCAAGTTCAACATCCGCTACAATACAGAATGGACCAGGCCCCGTCTTGAGAACTGGGTGCGCGCGCAGGCTGCCGCAGCCGGCAAGCCGTTGAATGCCAAGTTCGAGATCACGTTTTCAGGCACGGGCGATGTGTTCCTTACCAAGCCAGGCCCGTTGGTTGAGACCATGCGGCGCGCCGTCGAACAGGTCACCGGCCGTGTGCCTGCCTTGACCACCAATGGCGGCACGTCAGACGCCCGCTTTATTCAGGCCCACTGCCCGGTAGTAGAATTCGGATTGATTAACGCACTGTCTCACCAGATCGACGAGCGCGTGGCTATCGCCGACCTGGAAGCTCTGACGCAAGTCTACCAGCACTTCATCGAAGGTTACTTCGCCAGCGTCAGCCTTTAGAGGCGCGTAGGGAGTTCCAAAAATCGAATCAATTATGCTATCCTTGCTGGATGAATACGCACGCACGCCCCTCCGCCTTGCTGCCCGCCGCCGATGCGCCGGATGGGCCGGCGCGCCGGCGATGGACGCTCGCCGAGCTTGAGCACATGGTCGCCGCCGGCGTCATCGCCGAGGACGAGCGCATCGAACTGATCGACGGGGAGGTCGTGGCGATGTCACCCAAGGGACGGTGGCATGAAATTGTGCGCAATGCACTTGCATTGCATTGGAGCCGCAAGAGCAGCACTGACATCGGCATTGCGACAGAAACGCCTCTGCAGCTCGCACCAAAGACGTCACCCGAATCTGACATTATTATTTACCCAGCATCTCTGGTCGCTCCCGATGTACGCGGCGATACCGTGTTGTTGGTTGTTGAGATCGCCGATAGCAGCATCAGCTATGACCTGAAGATCAAGGCCCCGATCTACGCGGCGTTTGGTGTGCGGGAATATTGGGTGATCGATGCGCGGTCACTTCTCACGACAGTGCATCGAGATCCGCGTGACGGCAATTATTCCAGTATCATCGAGGTTGCGGGCACCGAAATCGCGACTCCCGTAGCGGTCCCGACACTCTCGATACGGCTTGCGAACTTTGTGAGCGATCACGCTTAGCGAACGACGCCTTATTGGCCACCCGCTTCGCCAATCAAGTCGGCAACACTCATGCGCAACAGGTCTTCGCGGGCAGAGCCGCCGTAGACCTGCTCTTTGCCGATATCGAGGAGAACTGGCACGGCGAGCGGCGAAACGCGGTCGAGCGGTTGATGACGGATGTGGCCGCGGATGCGCGACAGGAATGCTCCAAGGCGGCCGATATCGAGCAGCCCCGTGGCGGCGTCGGCCCAGGCGGCTTCGAGCAGGATGTGTCCTGGCTCATGCTTGCGGAGTACGTCGTAGATCAGGTCAGATGACACGGTCACTTGTCGGCCATTCTTCTCTTTGCCTGGATGTCGGCGCTCGATGAGGCCGGAGATGACGGCGCACATGCGGAACGTGCGTTTCATCAGGCTGCTTTCGGCGAGCCAGGCATCAAGATCGTCGCCGAGCATGTCCTCCTCAAACAAGCGCCCAAGATCGAGACGGCCGTCGGCGATCATCCGGCTCATGTCGCCAAGCCCCCAGATGGCGAGCGCATAGTCGCTGGCGACAAAGCCCAAGGGTGCCGCGCCCGCGCGATCCAAGCGCCGTGTGAGCAGCATGCCAAGCGTCTGGTGGGCGAGACGGCCTTCGAACGGATAGGCGACGAGGAACTGGCGGTCGCCGCGCGGAAAGGTTTCGACCAGAACCTCGCCTGGCTCAGGAATAACCGAGCGCTCGTCCTGAAAACCCAGCCACTCGGCAACGTCCGTTGGCAATCCAGACCAGGCGTGCCGGTCCGCCAGCATGGTGCGCACGCGGGCTGCGAGATGTGTTGAAAGCGGGAACTTGCCGCCGGCATAGCTCGGTATCTTCGGGTCAGAACCCGGTGCGCGCGTCACGTAGGCCTCGGTTTCACGCATCCCTTCGAAGCGCAGGATCTCGCCGGCAAAAATGAACGTATCGCCGGGCGTCAGCTGCTCCAGAAACCACTCTTCCAGTTCGCCGAGCACACGGCCGCCGACAAGTGCGCGCGGCCCGCCGCCTTTGCTGGCACGAGCCCGGCCACCGAGGCGCACTTTGATCATCGGCGCCTCGACAATGGTGCCGACGTTGAGCCGGTATTGTTGCGCCAGGCGCGGGTGGGAGAGGCGGAGTTCGCCATGCTCAGCTGGGCGCAAGCGTGCGAAACGTTCGTAAGCCTTCAGCGCATAACCGCCGGTGGCGACGAACTCCAGCACCCGGTCAAAGGTCGCCCGCGCGAGTTGCGCGTAGGGTGTAGCGCTGATCACTTCGGCGAACAGTGCATCGGGATGGAATGGGCCAGCGCACGCCCGACCCCAGATGTGTTGGGCGAGCACGTCGAGCGTGCCGGTGCGGGATTGGCTGGCATCCTGGGCACCGGCCATGGCGGCATCAATGGCGGCGCGGCATTCCAGCACCTCGAAGCGATTAGCCGGCACGAGCAGCGCGCGGCTCGGTTCGTCGAGGCGATGGTTGGCGCGGCCCACCCTTTGGATAAGACGGCTCGCGCCTTTGGGCGCGCCGACGTTGATAACGAGATCCACATCGCCCCAGTCGATCCCCAGGTCGAGCGTCGAGGTGGCAACGACGGCGCGCAAGCTGCCGGCAACCATGGCGGCTTCAACCTTGCGGCGCTGGACGGCGTCAAGCGAACCGTGATGAAGTGCGATGGGCAAGGTATCGTCGTTGATCTGCCAGAGTGCACGGAAGACGAGTTCGGCCTGACTGCGCGTGTTGACAAAGACGAGCGCAAGCCGCGCGCGTTTGATCGCGGCGTAAATCTCTGCGGTGGCATAGTTGGCGCTGTGCCCGGACCACGGTAGCCGCGCTTCCGTTTCGAGGATCGAGAGCTCGGCTTGCGCACCACCGGCGACCGCAACGAGATCGGCCAGCTTTGTGATGTCAGCGCCAGCGTCTTGTGTTGCGAGATAGGCGCGCAGCTCTGACGGCCGCTCGACGGTGGCGGACAAGCCGATGCGGATATGACCGGGTGCAAGCTGCGCAAGACGCGCCAAACCCAAGGCCAACAGATCGCCGCGCTTAGAGGCTGCGAGCGCGTGCAATTCGTCGAGAATGACGGTCTGTACGTTGCCGAACAGATAACCCGCATCACCATGGCTGAGCATCAGCGCCAGTTGCTCGGGCGTGGTAAGCAACATGTCTGGTGGGCGCGCGCGCTGACGCTGGCGAACAGCCGCCGAGGTATCGCCCGTGCGCGTCTCAATCTTAATGTTCAAGCCCATCTCGGACACCGGCACCGTGAGGTTCCGATTGACGTCGGCGGCCAGCGCTTTCAGTGGCGAGATGTAGAGCGTGTGCAAGCGCCGCGCTGCGCCGGTGCGTTTACCGTGTGCGCCACTTTCAAGGTCGATCAGCGACGGAAGAAAGCCAGCCAGCGTCTTGCCAGCGCCGGTGGGGGCAATCAGCAGGGCCGATCGGCGCTGCTGCGAGGTCTTGATCAGCGCAAGCTGGTGGGCCCGAGGCTGCCATCCACGGGTGGCGAACCAGTCAAAGAAACGCGCCGGAAGTAATTTTTTCTGTTTTATTTCAATTTCTTGGATTTTGACTTGCGCAGCTACTCGCACTGGCTGGACGCCTGCCGGACCTGAAATCACCCCCCGAACACCCTTGGACCTTGGCGTGGCAGACCGCGCTGGTGCTGCCCGGACAGGTGGGTCGATGGGTGGGCGACGGATGTTCACCATGAGAACGGCCAACCGTTTTGTAATTTGAATCCTATGATAGTCGTTGCGAAGTACTGCAGCAAACCGAGTAAAGAGCGTGCCATCATCTGGTCCCGACCGAACTTTGCGCCGTGCGTTGCCTCAACCAGCCGTCCCGGGCGGGCAGCCTGCAAGCCGCGCCACCTGGCTTAAACTGCTCGCGTTTTCGCTGGTTCTCGGGCTGATGCTGGTCTCGCTCGACTTCACACCCGCTACTGTATTGCATGCGATCGACGACATCGGACCAAGTCTCCAATGGTTTGGCAACACGCTGTGGCGGGCGACGGAGGTGTTTGCGGCCTGTCTGTTGGCTGGTGGGTTAATCGTCGTCCCGGCATGGCTTATCCAGCGCTATCGCTGGCGCCGCGCAACCGCTGTCACAAACGCTCCAACGACCAAAGCGCTGGTGCTTGCCAGGGCACCCGTGGCAGCACCGGACGCTAGTCTGCCACCACCCGCCACGGCGAAGTTACCATAACAGCTCTAGCCTTCCAGGGAGCGTGCCGCCCACACTTTGGCGTCCCGCCCTGTGAGCTGGCCGAGCGTCGCCCCTGGTGCCACCGCTTTTGACAGAGCCTGTTTGATGTCGCCGATCAGTCCCGGGCCATTGTACACAAGCCCCGTGTAAAGCTGGATCAGCGTTGCGCCGGCGAGGATTTTCTGGAGCGCTGTTGCTGAAGAGTCGACGCCGCCGATGCCGATCAACGGCACACGCCCTCCCGTCAACTCAAAGACGCGCGCAAGCACCACCGTCGACCGGTGAAACAGTGGCTTGCCTGATAGTCCACCGGCCTCGCCCGTGCGATCCGAAACGCTGAGGCCGGCGCGGCTCAAGGTCGTATTTGAGACGGCAATGCCATCAACGTTGTTGGCAACAAGACGCTCGATGATCGCGGGCAGATCGGCCTCGGCGATGTCCGGCGCGATCTTGACCAGGATCGGTCGCGATGGCGCACCCAGCGCCATGCGACGAGCGCGCACCGCCATGACGCGTCCCAGCAATTCGTCGAGTGCGGCCGGCGCTTGCAGATCGCGCAAGCCGGGTGTGTTCGGCGAGGAAATGTTGACCATGAGATAGCTGGCGATGTCATAGAACGTTTCGATGCCGGCAACAAAGTCTGCGGTTTTATCGACCGTCTCCTTGTTCGCCCCGACATTGACGCCGACGATACCACCGCGGCTTGCACGCGAAGCGAGGCGACGCAGGGCTGCGTCATGGCCACCGTTGTTGAACCCAAGGCGATTGATCATCGCTGCATCAGAGACGAGACGGAACACGCGGGGCTGAGGATTGCCAGCCTGTGGCTTGGGCGTGAGTGTGCCGGCTTCAGCGAAGCCACAACCGAGGCCGAGAACAGCATCAGGCACACGCGCATCTTTGTCGAAGCCGGCGGCAATGCCGACCGGATTTGAGAACGTCAGGCCAAAGGCGTGCGTGCGCAGCCGTGGATCATCGGGCCATGCACCGCGCGGATAAACGCCGGTTTCGAGCGCGCGCAGCGTAAGCTCGTGGGCCTGTTCGGGTGCAAATCCGAACAGAAACGGACGGGCCAGCGAAAAAGCGAGCGACAACATCAAACAACCTCGTCCGGCATGACATGGCGACCATCGGCACCGAGCAGCAACGGCCTTGACCAGACCACGGCCGACATTGGCAACAGGCCATAGTAGTGCGGGAACAGTGCACCGCCGCGCGATGCCTCCCACTTGAGCGCATCGCCAAGTTGGCCGGTCTCGACGGCCGCGACAATGAGGCCGTTGCGGCCGGCGAAATGCTTCGCGACGGTCTCGCGGGTTTGCTCGGCCGTCGATAAGTGGATGAAGCCGTCGCGCCGGTCATCGGCGGAGCCATCGAAGGTGCCACGTGCGCTGGCAGCCGACCAACTTTCGGTCTCGGATATTTTGTAGATCAGCATGAGTCTCACGCGTGAATCTTGAGTTCTTCCATCGTGCCGCACCAACCACATCGGACGCAACGCCGCAACAATTGCGCGCGCATGCAGACAAGCGCTGTGGTCACAGTAAGTGATGTTCCTGACGGTGTGGATTGCGGAGCAGCCGTGCGAGCGGATATGACAATCTTGTGAAAGACGTACTCAGCGTAAGATTCCCCCCGATGAAACGACAACTCGATTCACGATCTATTCCTGTTGAAGACCTTTTTGCACCGCCCTTTCTTTTTGCATCGCCGGCGTTCCAGCGCTCTTTTTCCTGGACCGCTGATGAAGCGGAGCGGTTGCTCAACGATCTTAAAACTGCCGCCGCCGGAGCACCCGGTGACATTTATTTCATCGGCGCGATCTTGTTGGTGCGCCTGCCGTTGCCCGGCGATCCTGTTGGCGGGTCGCTGGCAGAAACGATTTTCTCCGGTCCGGAGCGGACCTTTGACATCATCGATGGGCAGCAACGGATTGCCACGCTGGCAATTCTGCTGGCAGTGATGCGCGACCTTTTGCGGCGGCACGGTGCGCCGACAGCAACCGGTATCGCGACCACCGGTATCGCGACCCATGAGCGGCTGCAGCACGCGCTGACCCCAAAACCGGCACTTGCGCCACAACCAGTGCGCGCGACGCGCGTTCGACTGCGCGGTGGTGACGGGGTGTTTCTCGAGCACGCGACAGCGGAAGCTGGCGCGTGTCTGGTGCCGCCATTGGCACCGACGGCGACGGAAGCACAGGAGCGCATGATCGCGATCCGCGACTACTTCGTTGGAGAATTGGAAGATCTCGAGCCGGCGGAGCTGGAGCGGTTTGCACTTTTTATGCTCGAAAACTGCGCCCTGGTGGCGGTGGTGACAAACACGATCGACCGCGCGTATCAGATGTTCACCGTGCTCAACGGAGCCGGCAAGCCGCTCACCCGCAACGACATCCTGAAGGCAGAATTGATCGGCGCAATCCCGGGTGCCGACCGTGGGCGAGCGACCGAGGCGTGGGACGCCTTAGCTGAACAGCTCGGCGGTGATTTCGAGCAGCTGTTCAGTTTTGTGACCACCGAGGCGGGGCGTGGTTCTCTGCAAATTCTTGATGCCGTGCGTGCCCAGGTTGCCGCGACGCCCAGCGGGGCAGCCGGCTTCGTGTTCGAGACCTTGCTGCCAGCGGGGCGCATCGTGGCGACGATCCTGTCGGCACAGCATGCCGGTGCGCCGCAATCGGCGCGCATCAATCAGGCTTTGCGGCATCTCGGCTGGCTGCCGGGCCAGGAATGGGTGGCGCCGCTGCTGGCGTTCTGGAAACGGCATGCCGCCGATCCGGAAGCGCTGCTGATGTTTGTGTCGGCGCTTGACCGGTTTGCCTACGGCGTACGCCTGTTGGCGCTTGGCAACGATAAGCGCGCGCAGCGCATGGCGGCCGTGACCAGAGCTATCGCTGCCGGCACGCCTTCCCGCGGACCGTGGCTGCAACTCCAGTTCAACCGCGATGAATTGCGGAATATCAATTTCGGCTTGCGCGATCTGCACCGGCGTAGCCCGCACATCTGCCGCCTGGTGTTGCAGCGGTTGGAAGAACAGATGAGCGGCCGCCCCTTGAACGTCGGCGATAAGACGTTGACCGTGGAACACATCCTGCCGTTGAAGGTGCCACCGCAGTCGGCATGGAAAACTGATTTCCCAGATGCCGATGCGCGCGGGCGGCTCTCCACGTGTCTCGGCAATCTCACGCTGGTGGTGAAAGACGTCAATGAGGCCGCCTCGAACCACGACTTCATACGCAAACATGCGATCTACTTCGGGCCCAAGGCACAACCGATACCCATCCTGACCGCTGAATTGCGTGGGGTAACCGCATGGACGCCGGCGCTGATCGAGGCTCGTCTCGAACGCATGACGCGCGGCTTCAACGAAATCTGGCGTTTCGACCAGGCGTAGTGCTGCCGATCAGATCAGCTTCTTCAGCTCGGCGCTGAAGGCCGGCGCGAGGTCGGGACGTTTCAGGGCATAGGCGACGTTGGCGGTCAGCCAGCCGATCTTGGAACCGCAATCGAAGATCTCGCCATCGAAACGGACGGCATGGAACTTCTGGTCGGCGCGCGTCGACAATTTGATCATAGCATCAGTCAATTGTATTTCGCCGCCAGCGCCGCGCTCCTGATCGGCCAGCAGACCGAAAATTTCCGGCTGCAGAATGTAGCGGCCGGTGATGTGGAGGTTGGAGGGTGCGGTGCCACGTGCCGGCTTCTCGACCATCTGAGTGATGGTGGAGACTTTGGCTGTCTGATCATCGACGCCGCAAATGCCGTAAAGATGCGTCTGGTCGTCGGGGACGGGCTGCACGGCGATATGATTGCCGCCGTGGGCTGCGTAGGCATCCATCATTTCAGCAAGGCACGACGTGCTGCCCTGATGCAGCATATCCGGCAGCAGCAGGGCGAATGGCTCATTGCCGACGAGTTCGCGCGCACACCACACGGCATGGCCAAGTCCAAGCGGCGCCTGCTGACGCGTGAAGCTCGCCTGTCCCGGCTTCGGCAGATCACGGTTCAGAAGTTCGAGCTCGCTCTTCTTGCCGCGCATCTCGAGCGTGTTCTCAAGCTCGAACTGGCTGTCGAAGTGATCTTCGATGACGCCTTTGTTGCGGCCCGTGATGAAGATAAAGAACTCGATGCCGGCGGCGCGCGCCTCATCGACCACGTGCTGGATGACTGGACGGTCAACGACGGTGAGCATCTCTTTTGGCATGGCCTTGGTGGCGGGTAGAAAACGGGTGCCGAGGCCCGCGACCGGGAACACGGCCTTGCGGATCTTGCGGGGTGGGCTCTGCAAGGCGGTGCGGGTCATAGCTGGGGCTTCCCTCATGGCTCAGGTGGATCGCGCAGATGAAGCACGTAGATGGATCAAACAGGCGGCGAACGGGACTGCGGCATGCTTCTTGTTACACTGGCTTGTTACAATGGCTTGTTACACTGGCTTGTTACACCGGCTTGTTCCGCTGGCCCTGGATGGAGCCTTCTGCGGCATCGTTTACAACCGGCCGTGCTGGGATGGAACACCCGAATTCGTATGGCCCCGGCTTAACCGCTGCTGAAACCGTGGCGAGTTGACAACTGTTCGATGCCGTTTCAGTCCGGGACAAGGCATAGTGAGTGGCGGACGACTGATTCCGCATCCGGACTGACGTGCAACGAGCAAGAATGGGGATAACATGAGCGTGTTGGTCACAGGCGGGGCCGGGTACATCGGCAGCCATATGGTGCACGAACTCACCGATCACGGCCACGATGTGGTTGTGCTCGACAATCTGACTACCGGCTTCAAGTGGGCATTGCCCGAGACCGCGCGGCTGGTCGTCGGCGATATCGGTGACGAGGCGCTCATCGCCAGCATCGTTGCGCGGCATGGCGTGACGGCGATTATCCACTTTGCTGGATCGATCGTGGTGCCGGAATCGGTCGCCGATCCGCTCGGCTATTATCTGAACAACACCGTCAAATCGCGCTCGCTTATCGCGGCCGCGGTGAAAATCGGGGTGAAGCAGTTCATCTTTTCCTCGACGGCGGCTGTCTATGGCATGGCCAAGGAAATGCCGGTGCGGGAGACGACGCTGGTTGAGCCGATGTCGCCTTA
>JANNEU010000024.1:0-30351 GCA_031379035.1 Hyphomicrobiaceae bacterium
GGCAAGATCGTGCCGAAGGGTTTCCCGCGGTCGAACTCGTTCGGTCCGGCGTTCGATTGAAGAAGCGAAACTCGTCTGCGTAGCTGCCACGTGACATCCACGCCGCTCCCGTGTTTGATGGTGTCCAAACACCACCCACACGCGGGAGAAGCGCATGAAAGTCCTCATCATCGGTGGCGCCGGCATGGTCGGCCGCAAGCTGGCGGAGCGCCTGGCCAAGGACGGCAAGCTTGGCACGCGCGAGATTTCAGAGCTGAGCCTCTACGACGTCGTTGCGCCGACAGCGCCAAAGGGGGCCAAGTTCACCGTCAAGACCGCCACTGGCGATCTGCCGGCCAAGGGCGAAACCGACAAGCTCGTCGCCTCCAAGCCCGATGTGATCTTTCATCTGGCGGCAATCGTCTCTGGTGAGGCCGAGCAGGAGTTCGACAAGGGCTACCGCATCAACATGACCGGCACGTACAACCTGCTGGAGAGCGTGCGGCACACTTACGAAAAAGACACCAAGAAACCCCGCGTCGTGTTCACGTCGTCCATCGCCGTCTTCGGCGCGCCGTTCCCGGACAAAATTTACGACGAGTTCCACCACACGCCGCTGACCAGCTATGGCACCCAGAAAGCCATCGGTGAGCTCCTGTTGGCCGACTACACGCGCAAGGGCATGCTGGACGGTATTGGCATCAGACTGCCCACCATCTGCGTGCGCCCCGGTGCGCCGAATAAGGCTGCGTCGGGTTTCTTTTCCAACATCTGCCGCGAGCCACTGGCCGGCAAAGAAGCTGTGCTGCCTGTCTCCGACGACGTGATGCACTGGCACGCGAGCCCTCGCTCGGCCGTCGGCTTCCTATTGCATGCCGCTACGATCAATGGCGAAAAGGTTGGTGCGCGACGCAATCTGACCATGCCCGGCTTGCCGGCAACCATCGGTCAGCAGATTGAAGCCTTGCGTAAGGTGGGCGGCGACAAAGTCGTCAAGCGCATTCGCCGCGAGCCGGATCCTGTCATCCAGAAAATAGTCTCTGGCTGGCCGACGCAGTTCGACGCCAAACGCGCCACCGCCCTTGGCTTCAAGGCTGAGGCTACCTTCGAGGACATCCTCCGCATCCACGTCGAAGACGAGTTGGGCGGCGTCATTGCGTGATGTTGGTAGAGCCCGCTTATGCTGACGCAGGCACTTTTGGCACAAAGCGGCGCATCAACTCGATCTCGCGTTGGATCTCTTCGACCTGGCGCCGCGCGGCGTTTTCACCGCGTGCAATCATTTCGTCGGCGCGGTGGAAGTCGAATAGGCTCATGTCGCCGACGCGCGGCGCGATCACTGCATCTGGCGGGTCACCCGCCATGCGCGACCGCGCGATGCGGTCCTGCACGATGTTGAACGCTTCGGTCATCACCGTTGAAATGCCCGGTGTATCGTCGGAGGGGCCGAAGAATTGCCGCTGCAGCATCTTCTTCAGCGCGCGGCCGTTACGGGCCAGCATGTTGCTGCCGTCGTCACTGATGGAGCCAGTGCTGGCCAGCGCCATTGGTGCTGCACCCGTATTTCCATCGCTGAAAATTGGCGCCATGGACCCCCGGCCGCTGAGGTCAGCATTGATGTTGACGGCGATGACATAGCGGGCGCCGAGCGCACGCGCGACCGAGACGGGGATCGGGTTGACGAGCGCGCCGTCGAACAGCCAGCGGCCATTGAATTCCACGGGCCGGACAATGCCAGGGAGTGCATAGGACGCGCGCATGGCGTCGGTCAGTCGGCCACGGGACAGCCAGACTTCGTGGCCAGTGCCAATCTCGGTGGCGACTGCGACGTACTTGCGCTTCAAATTCTGAATTTCGACGTCACGCAGTTTGATATCGAGGCGATCATTGAGCCGCTGGCCGGCAATCAGGCCGGAGCCGGTGAAATTGAAATCGAGATAGCCCAGCACCTTGCGGCGCGTCAGCGTGCGCGCGAAGTCTTCCAACTCGTCGAGTTCATCGGCCACATAGCAACCACCGACGACCGAGCCGATGGACGTGCCAACGACGATATCGGGGACGATGCCAGCGGCCTCCAGCGTGCGGATCACACCGATGTGTGCCCAGCCGCGCGCTACCCCTCCGCCGAGTGCCAGACCGATCTTGAAATCGCCCATTGTGTATTCCCGAATACGAACGCGGACGCTCCTGACCGGTGACTTCGACCTGGCTTGGCCCAGTATATTTCGGGCCATTGCCGGTGCGTCGTCGCCGGTTCAACACTGCCATCGTGTCACGGAGCGCTTAAAGTAAGCCTAGCAAAGGTTTAACAGCATCCTTTCTTTTGGCTCAGTCGATGGTGCGGTGCAGCGAGACCGCGCCGGTTGCCGAATCTCGCGTAACTGATCTGTAGAAGCAGCTTCGGGCGCCGGTGTGGCAGGCAACGCCGGCCCCACGAACGCGAACCCGCACCAAAAGGGCATCCTGGTCGCAATCGGTTCGGATTTCAGTGATTTCGAGCTCATTGCCGCTTTCTTCGCCTTTGCGCCATAGTTTCTGGCGGGACCGGGACCAAAAATGGGCGATGCCAGTCGTCACACTGGCGGTCAGCGCCTGTTCGTTCATCCAGGCAAACATCAGGACGTCCCGTGACGCCGCATCGGTCACAATGGCCGCGATCAGGCCTTGGCCGTCGAATTTTGGCTGGAACACGGTGCCGGTCTCGATGTCGTCAGTCATTGCATATGTCCCAGTGGCACCCACACGGCAGTCAAAAGCTGCTGGGTGCGGGATTGAATACCTGGCCACAATTCCGATATCTTGAGAGACGTAGCCTGGAAGAACTTAGGAAGCGTCGTCACTGAAATCAAATGCAGGGGGTGCTAAGGCAACCGCTGTTGTGGAAGCCCGATAAAAGGACGAGGCCATTGGCCGAACTCGACGACATCTATAGTGGCCGCATCCTTGAGCTGGCGAGTGGCATTTCTCACACCCAACGCCTTCCAGATCCCAAGGTTTCAGCGACGGCGCACTCCAAGCTTTGCGGGTCGACGGTGATCGTCGATCTCGTCGTCGAGCAGGGCCGCGTGGTTTCGTTCGGGCAAGTTGTGAAGGCGTGTTTACTTGGGCAGGCGGCGTGTGCCGTCATGGGTCGAGAAATCATCGGGACGGAGGCTGCTGAGCTTCGCGCCGTTGGTGCCGCCATGCGGGCCATGCTGAAGGCTGGTGGCAGACCGCCAGATGGCCGTTGGTCTGATCTTGGGGTTCTGGAGCCTGTTCGTGCTCACAAAGGCCGCCATGCGTCTGTCTTGTTGGCTTTCGATGCCGTTGAGGCGGCGCTGAAGCAGGTCGATGCCATGCAACCGGCGGTGCCTGCGTGAGCGGATTGTTGGGCACGCTGGCCAAACGTGTGGTCCAGGTGCCAATCCACGCCTACCGCTGGACCTTGAAGCCGTTGATCGGTGCTGAGTGCCGGCACCTGCCCACCTGCTCGGAGTACGGCCTCAAGGCTATCGAGATTAACGGTGCTTGGCGTGGGTGCTGGTTGACGTTGGCGCGTTTTGTGCGCTGCCGGCCAGGAGGCACCAGCGGCTTCGATCCCGCACCCGACATTCGTGGGCGGATACACCGGTTTGCGCCATGGCGGTACGGCCGGTGGCGCTGACGCGGCGACGCTTATTTTTTCAGATACATCGCAGCCAGCGTTTGGCCGATCTTTTGGAACGAGGCGGTCAGTTGTGTTGCGGTCGGCGCGTCGAAGAACTGTGAAGGCGATGACGCGCATGCCGATAGCCGATCCTTGGCTGCCTGATCGGTCACATTGAAGGCAACCGTATACAGTGCAATTTTCTTGGCTTTAATCGCTGCGCAGGTCTGCGCCATGAGCGTGTTGGCTTGGTTGGCGTCCGATCCTTCGTGATCGGGATAGTTTGGCGAGCGCGTGTTGAAGCCGTCGGTCATCAAGACCATCGCCTTCCGAGCCACGTTTGCCCCTGTGTAAGCCGTTGCATCGGCGTAGGGCGAATCCGGTGATATCGCGCGCCAACCCCAGATGAGGCCAGCAGGAATGAATGTATCACCCGCTGCGGCCAGGGCGTTGACTGTATCGTCGATTTTTGCGCGATCCTTCGTCAGTCGGAGGAGCTCGGTGCCGCAGGACACGTTCATGACGCCGGGCACTGGTTGTGCCGTGGCCACCGTCGCATCGTTCTCAAGGGGATGGGCGCGAGAGCCGGCGCACCCATTCCACGTGGTGGTCGTTGTTTGCGGTCCGCATGTCGTCACCGGCGGGCCGTATGTGTACTGGCAATCCTGATACGTATACGTATACGGCACGCCATCGTTGTAGCCGGTCGCCGTTTTCGTCTGGCAGTTCGAAGTGCCGGTGACTGGGCTATAGGTCGTGCAGACATTGCTTTGTGTGGTGGTGCCATCCGCTGGCACGCTCATCCACGGCTTGTTGCGGTTGGTGATGCCAACGTTGACGTATTGACCAAAAGGCACGACGGCCACTTTGACCTTGTCGGTGGCACCAGGAGGCGCATAGGCCGTGTCGAGCAAAGTTTTGGTCGCGGATCGAAGGTCGAGCAGCGGCTGGCCGCTCATGGAAGCGGTGGTGTCGAGCACGAGCGCCAGCTCGACAGAGCTCTGGCCATAGACCACCGATGCCTTGACGCTGATGTCGACGGCTTGTTTGCCAAGAACTTTCATGAAGGTCATGGGAAGCGAGGTGCGCGCAAGGCCTTCCAGCTCATTGTTGCCAACGTCTGAGATGGCAATGTTGGCTGTGCCCTGTCGCTGTTTGGCACCCCAGTTGGAGTTCAAACTATTGGTTGCGGCGGTTTGTGGATCGGTGTTGACCTGTGCTGATGTCGCTGCGGCAACCAGCGCGGCATCCGCGAATGTTTGCAGTTCTTGGCGCACAGACGTCATGCGGCCGTAGTCAATGGCCAGACCCAACATTCCCATCAAGGCCAGCAGTGCGACTGCTGCAATGATGGCGACGCTGCCGCGGGTGTCACTTTGGAAAGCAGACCTGAGAGAGCTGATGGTGCCATTGGCCGTGCCGAAAGACATATCAGAGCCTCGAGTTGATCCAACTCCCCTTGAATTGCCCCAAATGCCTTTCAATTCGATAAAAACCTATGAACAATTATGCACTGTGGTTCGTCCTGTAATTGGACGGCTCGAAATTATCCGGCTGGCAGGATGTAAAAAAAACCCCGGCCAGGTGGGCCAGGGTTGAAACCCAGCGTCAGGCTTTTGGGGGATCGAGACGCCGGTTGATCGGATCTAACAGGACATGGTCTGCATACACCATGACAATTCGATTTTGCGTCGCACTCAAGCGAGCTATTTCTGTGGACAACATGCTCTGTCGTCCGGTTCTGCGGCCTTCATCAAGTCGGCCGTTCCTCTAGTTGCCGCTTCAGAGCCTCGTTTTCAGATGTAAGTGCACTGATTTGTTCCTGCAACTCAAGAATGGTTTGAGCAACGCTTGCTGCGTGAAACATCTCCGGGATGTGCTGGCTGCAATTGATGTCCCAGGCTTCTACGCGGACGACAATCGCGTGGTGGGCGCGGGCGCGGTAACCATCAGGAAAGAGGGCTGTCAGCAGTGCCGCGTCATCGGTAACGACGCGCGCAGAGCCCCATATTTTCACGCGCCGCCGGCGTTCGTAGTCCATCAGAATAAGCGCTACGCGTGGGTTTTCGCTCAGGTTGCCGAGCGTCACGTATTGCTGATTTCCGGTAAAGTCGGCAAACCCTATGGTTTGGTCGTCCAGTACTTTCAGAAATCCGGGTGGCCCACCGCGATGCTGAACAGACGGTTGGCCGGCCGCCGACGCGGTCGCCAAATAGCAGGTTACGATGGAACCAATAAATCCAGCGAGGTCGGCCGTGATCTGGCTTCTGAAGCCGCCCTGGGCCCCCCGTTCTTCGAACATGGCTCGCGAGCCGCGCGCCGTTTGCTGTGCCTTCACGGCCGCCGAAAAGACCATATCGCTCGCTGGCGGGGATTTGGGAGGCGTTCCAGTCATGCGTCACTCCGGCCTTTGCCCTTGCTGTCGATTTTGGCGCACTATCGTTGAAGAGGCATCTCACTTTTGATGACCATCTTGTGAGACTGCATGCGCGCCCATTTCAATGGGCCGTTTGCACAAACGGCCCATTGAAGCGAGGCAGAGGCTATGCGTGATCCCGCCGGCATGACAGCGCACCTTGCAACACAGGCGGTGCGGCTTGGCTGGTATTGGGGCATCAGCCGGCTCATTGAGCGGCAAAATAGAAGTGCGGATCTCGCTCCAGCCTACAAACCCAGGCGGTCTGTGCCGACATTCCAAGCGTTGCTTGCCGATCTTGGCACGCTGCTGCTTGAGGACGCCAAGGCCGTGGGGGCAGGCCGGTACCCGCCAATGTCGGAAGCTGGAGACAGCTTGGGCACACACCTCGGGCGCATCCGTGCCATGATCGCGGATGTGCCGGAGGCTCTGGCGCGGCGCGCTTCGGAGGATGCCAGCAGTGCCGCTGCGGCGCCGGCCGCACGGGATGGCGCGATGCCAGAGTATTACACGCAGGATTTTCATTTTCAGACCGGCGGCTATCTGACACCAGAGTCGGCGCGTCTCTACGATGTCCAGGTGGAGACGCTGTTCATGGGGTCAGCTGGCCCGATGCGCCGGCGAGCGCTCGGGGCTGTTGCCGACGCTGTCGAGGGTCGCGATCAACGACAGCTCCAGCTGCTTGACGTTGCCTGCGGGACCGGCCGTTTTCTGCGCCAGGTTCGTTTGGCTTTTCCGCGTTTGGGCCTTACAGGCCTTGATCTGTCGCAAGCCTATTTGGACGAGTGTGGTGCACAGTTTTCTGGCCTCAAAGGCGCGACGTGGCTTGCGGCCAACGCCGAGGCCATCCCGCTCCCGGATGCCAGTCAGGACATCGTCAGTTGCATTTTCCTGTTCCACGAGTTGCCGCCGGTCATCAGACGCCGCGTCACGTCCGAAATGGCGCGCGTCCTTAAACCCGGTGGCCGTTTCGTTTTCATGGACAGTTTGCAGATGGGCGATAAGCCTGGCTGGGATGGCATGCTTGAAGCGTTCCCGGTCCGGTTTCACGAACCCTATTTCCGTCACTACGCCATCGATGATCTGGACGCGCTGTTCAAAAGCGCTGGCCTTCAACCCATCGAGCACGCCACGCCATTTCTGTCCAAGCTGATCGTGTGCACCAAAACGTGAGGCGGGCTGCAGCGTTCGTCACGCCACAACCCACCCACTTAAATGTTCTGAACATCAGCTTTCGTCGCGGCAAGCTTCGTAGCGGGCCCACCAGCGCGGTGATCCAGTTTCAAGGGCGCGTGCCTTGAGCCAGCCGCAGCTTGAATATGACGCGTAGACCAGCGGGGCAGCATAGGCGAAGGAGCGGTGGTAGCGATGCTTGTCGTGGTGGACATGCTTGGACACAAACACTTTGCCACTTGAGAACGATTTGCCGCTGGAGAAGCCACCCTTCGACCCGCCACTAGACTTTGCTTCCGCCGAACCGGCAGCAGCAAAAGCGGAGAAAGCGAGGGCCGTCGCGAGAACGAGAGAAGATACTTTAGACATGAAACAATTTCCTTGTTAGTCGTTGCGTCGCGGGGGTGCTCGCAAGACGGGTTGGAGTTGCAGGCTACTACTCAGAGCCACTTGGTTGGTGTGCTTTGCAGCGCTTTCACCGTGTGGCACCATGCCAGTACACAATCGGCCATCCGCCGCGCTTCGTCTGTTCCCGAGGATACAGCCCATGCAGGACTCTGCGCCCCGCGCTTCCAAGTCGATCCCTTATGATTGGACCGATCCGCTCAACCTCGACGATCAGCTGACAGAGGACGAGCGCGCGATCCGCGACACGGCGCGGGCTTATGCGCAGGATAAACTGTTGCCGCGGGTCACGCAGGCTTACCTGACCGAAACAACAGATCGCGCGATCTTCAACGAGATGGGTGCGCTCGGTTTGCTGGGCCTCACCATCCCCGAAAAGTACGGCTGCGCTGGCGCCAACTATGTGTCCTACGGACTCGTTGCGCGCGAGATCGAACGCGTCGACAGCGGTTATCGCTCTATGAACTCGGTGCAATCCTCACTCGTGATGCACCCGATCTACGCCTACGGCTCCGAAGAGCAGCGCATGAAGTACTTGCCGAAGCTTGCAAGCGGCGAATGGGTGGGTTGCTTTGGTTTGACCGAGCCCGACGCCGGCTCCGATCCTGCCGGCATGAAAACGCGCGCTGAAAAAGTCTCTGATGGCTATCGTCTTACTGGTTCCAAAATGTGGATTTCCAACGCGCCGTTTGCCGACGTGTTTGTCGTCTGGGCTAAGAGCGCTGCCCACGACAATGAGATCCGCGGCTTTGTGCTTGAGAAGGGCATGAAGGGTCTTAGTGCCCCCAAGATCGCGGGCAAGCTCAGCCTCCGTGCGTCGATCACCGGCGAGATCGTCATGGACGGCGTCGTCGTGCCGGAGAGTGCGCTGCTGCCAAACGTTTCCGGTTTGAAGGGGCCGTTCGGCTGCCTCAATCGCGCGCGTTACGGCATCTCCTGGGGTGCCATGGGTGCCGCCGAGGACTGCTTTACACGCGCTCGCCAGTACACGCTTGATCGCAAGCAGTTCAACCGGCCACTGGCGCAGACGCAGTTGGTGCAGAAGAAACTGGCCGACATGCAAACTGAAATCGCGCTGGGCCTGCAAGGTTCGCTGCGTATTGGCCGCCTGATGGACGAGGGTAAGCTCGCCATCGATGCCATCTCGATCATGAAGCGCAACAACTGCGGCAAGGCCCTGGACATCGCGCGGATGGCCCGCGACATGCACGGCGGCAATGGCATCTCGGCCGAGTATCATGTCATGCGACACGCTGCGAACCTCGAGACCGTCAATACCTATGAGGGCACCCACGACGTCCACGCGCTTATTATTGGCCGCGCCATCACGGGATTGCAGGCGTTTTTCTAAGTCAAAACCTTCACCAAGCAATCTGCTTATACAGCCGCCGTAACTTCGCGCCGCGTTGCGGATTGAGCTGCTCGATCCAGCCGACGCGCCCGTCCAAGTGAGCGGAGAAGTTGGCAACAGCGTCGCGGTTCTGTCCCGCCGCGCCGTGACGGACGCAATTGTGAAGCAGTGCCTTCAAGGCGTCGAAGTCGTTGCGCGCGACGTTGAGATGCGTGTTGACGACGATGCCTGTGACGGTTTGGCGTTGCTGCGCAGGCATTATGCGGGTCTTGCTTGCGTTGAGGCGATACCCTTCTTCGGCTGCGATGCGCCCAGTAGCGGTTAGAATGCGCTTGGCCTTGGCCCCAAAGGCAGCATCGCCGGAAAACGTCAGATCGTCTGCGTACCGCGTGTAGGCTGCGCCCATGGCGCGGGCGAGGCCTGACAAGCGCTGATCGAGATTCCAAGCACACAGATTGGCTAGGGCTGGCGATGTCGGAGCGCCTTGTGGCAGATGGCGGCTCGCAAAGAGTTTGCGCTTGGCAAAGCTATGCCCTTCGCTCAACGGGCGGCGTGTGAACACAGGCTCGGGCGTCGACGTGCTGACAAGGCCTGTCAAGGCTCGCGCGACGGCCCATGGATAACCGAGACTGCGAAAGACGCCGTGCACGCGTCTGAGTGGTGTCGATGGGAAGAAGTCGGCAAGATCGACAGTGACGACCATCGCCTCGCTGGCGTGTATCTGCGCCCCAGTCAAAGCTGACCGTCCACGGACAAAGCCATGCGCGCACGGATGAGCTGGCACCGCTGCGAGGATTTCATCGAGGATGCGCCGCTGGAACGCTTTAAGGCGCGGCTTGGGGCTTTCGATGAGCCGTGGTGGGCCATGTTTCTTAGGAATAAAAACGTACGTGTAGTGCTGCAGTATTGGGATCATCGTTTGATCGTACGGACGGTTCGCGCCTGAAAACCAATCTAGTTCTGCAATCGATAACCCGAGCCAAGTTGCGAGTTCACCTTGAGTGGCATGCTTCGGAACGTCGAGCCCGGCAAAACACGGCGCTGGCTGAAAGCGTGTGGGCTCAAGGGGCGGTTTCGATAGCCACGGTGCTTCCAGCACCCGGCGGCCGGCTGTATCGAATGACTGGCTCTTGATCAGCTCTTCGATAAGTTCTTCGGGCGATGGCGGGTATGCACGCGGTTTGGCCAATAATCGCGCCACAAGTCTACGGCACGCGTCGCGCCGACTGCGGCTAGACTTGACTTGCAGCACTTCGGCGGCGGCGGCCGTGAGCTCTTTTGTGCTCCATGGCGTCGCAAGCAGGCGCGCTGCAAGATGACCCGCAATCTGACGCTTGTCGGCCATCGTCACGGGCATCGGCGCTTGCACCTCGTTTCGTTGGCAGGGTCTCCAACCTGTCTTGTCCCGCGTAATGACAAGTCGGCATCTGCCGACCGTGCATCACGCCGCGTCATGGTCCAGCTTAGATTGTCCCCCCGGGGTAGCCCCGGAGCGCCTTGTCCGCTTGTCACGGTCAAGGCTGTCTTGGAGGCCCTGCCACGCCGCTACGATAGGGCACACGCTGAGCGTGTCAATTGTTGCGACCATGCACGTTCTGCAAGGTTTGGTTCTCGTTTGTGATCAGTATTGGCAATATATTTCTAAGTGAAAATTGCCTCATTAACTTTTTGGCAACCAAACTTGCACAGTGAAACTTAATCGTTCTTCGTCACACTGTTAGGGAATTGATACAATGTGCTGTACGGGCTCCCCGCGCTCAGCAGCCGCCCGATCCCGCGAGAGCTTGTTTCTGTGCAACAACAACTCCAAGCCGCTGCCTTCCGGACGTCCCGCACATCTTTGGCCGGCGCGAATGTGCTTATCGCTGAAGATAATCTCGTCAATCTCGAAGTCGCGCGCTTCCATCTCGAAGACCTCGGCTGTGTTTCGGCCTCTGCTGTCAACGGCGCTGAAGCGCTCGCGCTTGCCGAACGCCAGCCGTTCGATTTCATCCTCATGGATTGTCAAATGCCGGTGATGGACGGCTTTGCGGCTTTGCACGCGATCCGTGGCCTGGGTGCCGGTCATGTCAATGCAACAACACCCATTCTCGCCGTTACCGCGGCCGATGACGCTCAATCCAAGAGCGAGTGCGCGCGCGCCGGTTTCGACGGCTTTCTCGCCAAGCCATACTCGGCTGAACAGTTGCGCATGGCGCTCCTGCGCGAAGTGTCTCCAGTCATAGCGGTCGATGCGCCTGCAACTGACGGCGAGAGTTTACTTGATGCAGCGGCCTTTAGAGCGTTTGTCGACGATTTCGGCATCGATACCGCGCCGTCGTTGCTTGAATCCTACGTGAAGTCGCTTGCCGACAGCATTCCTCGCTTCCATCAGTGCGTGGCTGCCTCGGATCTTCGCGGACTGCAGGCCCTTGGTCACAAACTTGCCGGTGCCTCTGGCATGGTCGGCGCGCGCCGACTGCAAATGCTGGCAAAAGACATCGACGCCATGGGCAAACAAAACAGACTTGGATTTACGCCCGAAGTCATGGCGCTTGGTGATGAGATCGTTGCGGCGCATCGTCTCTTTGAGCCCTTGTGCGGTTCTGCGGCGCTCGAAGATTTCTTGGCCACCTCACCTCATTCCTCTCAGCATTGACACCCACTGACCGTCCTGCGGCATCTTTCTACTAAGGCAGTCCCCATGCTCATGAAGCCTCAAACCGGCGGTGCTCGCGTTCTCGTCGTTGATGACGACGCGTTCTCGCGGGCAGCCGTTGTGAAAAAGGTGCAACAACTGCGGGCGACAACGCTGGAAGCAGAAGACGGTCTTCAAGCCTTCGCGCTGCTGCGTCAGGAGCCGGTTGATCTTGCGATTATCGATCTCGAAATGCCGGTGATGAATGGTCATGAATTGTTAAGCTGCATTCGTGGTGCGCCGAAAACGAAGCATTTGCCGGTCATTGTGCTGACTGCTGCTGATGATCGGGCTTCGTTGGAGCGGGCACTGCAATGTGGCGCTACGTCGCTGATGATCAAGCCGCTGAACTGGGCCGCATTCAGTTCGCATATCGAGCACATTCTGTTCTTGTCGATGGCGGGCCGCCAACTTCGAGCGCTGGCGGTTTAAACCAACTTTTACTGTCGATGCTCTACGGGCGCGCGATCACAGGATCGTGCGCCCGTTTCAGTTTTCCAGGTTGCTGCAAGGTAAGATGTGAACGGCATATTAATGTGATAATTCATTGCATTACAGGTGAATTGTTCTGATTTGATTTACCAACCTACCCTAAGCTCTGAGCACGTTTCGTTTGGGTTTGGGTTGACAGTGATGAATGTACAGCGGCGCGGTGCGCGGGCCAGAGACGCCAAGGTCACTGACAGACAGATGGGGGCGCGGGCCGCCCATCTTGATCTGCTGTTGGCAGAATTGACGCAGTCGCTGCGGTTGGCGGTCGTGCATGGCGGCAACAAAGCGGCGTCGGGTGCGGTCCTGCGCGCCGCGCACAATACGCGGTCGTGGAAGAGTTACGAAAGTGTGGCCTGCGATATCGCGGCGGCTCTGGGGCGGATCGGTTTCAGCAATGTATCGGTGATGGCGGATGACATGCATCTTGCCAGAAAACTCAAGGATGCGCGGGCGTCGTTTGCCTGGCTCAACAGCGGCGGTGTGCAGGGGCGCAATGCCATCGCTCATACGCCAGCGATGATGGAAATGTTTGGTCTGCCTTATGTCGGGCATGACCCGCTTACGGCCGGCCTGCTCGACAGCAAGCATCACTTTAAGCGGCAATTGCAGGCGCTCGGGATCGCGACAGCGCCTTTCTTTGTCTGGTCCCCGAACGAGGTCCGTGAGCCACCCTTCTCTGATCGCCGGCTCAAAACACGCTTTGCCAAGTGGCCCAACGGCTTTGTCGTGAAGCCGGTGACGGGCCGTGCATCGCTGCATGTGCATCACGTCGAGCGCGCCGCTGATCTCAATGAGGTTATCCGGCATGTTCACCACGTCACGCAGAATAGTGTGCTTGTCGAAGCTTACCTGCCGGGACGAGAGTATTGCATCGCGGTCGCAGGTCCAACGATTGCTCGCAAGGGAAAGATCTGGCAGCTGCCGGGCCCGTTTGCGTTCTCAGCGCTGGAGCGCAAGCTTGGGCGCGGCGAACGGATCTTTACATCCATGGATGTGAAACCGATCACGGCGGCGCGGACCAAGATGCTGGATCCGTCGAAAGACGCTGATGTCATAGAAGAGCTCGAAAGCATCGCGCGTCAGGTTTATGTGGGCACACCGCTGCAAACGCTCGTCCGGCTCGATGTGCGTGCCGATGATCGCGGGCAGTTGTTCGTGCTTGAAGCCAATCCCAAGCCTGACCTTGCTGCGCCGAGGGCCAGTTCCACCAGTTTGATTACTCTCGGCCTCGGGCGACTGGGCATGACGTACGACGATCTCGTGCTGTCTGTGCTGGCCGACAGGCTCAATACTTTGTTTGAAGGCCGCACCTTATCGGTTGGCGACTTCCTGCAGTCATTTGTTTATCCGGATCAAGGTGGCCATCCATGACCGACGCTGCTGTAAAATCTGCTGTGACGCCTGATCCCTACTCGCTCAGTCGTCGCATGGCTGATGCATCGACAATGTTTCTGGTCTCGTTGCTCAGCGTACTGCTGCTGATTTTCATCGCGCACGGCACAACCAAGCGCACGTTCGAACAATTGCTCATCGACAAGGGGGCGGCACAAGTTGAACTCGTCCGTAACTCGATTGAGGCCTATATCCGTCCCGGTCTGCCGTTGCGGCAGTTTACAGGCTTCAACCAACAAACGTCGTCCATCATCGAAGGCGATAAGGCGCTGATCTCGATCATCGTCGAACTTTCGGATGGCGAACTTGTGTTCAGCCAGGGTGATGCAACAACCCGCACACTGGCCAGCTCGAACGAGAGCAGCACAATCCACAACGACGGGGAAGTGCGCAAATCCGAAGCCATTCTGCAGATCATTCTGCCGCTGAGGAACAAGTTTGAACGGGTCGGCAACATCGTGCTGACCACAGATCGCGGCGCGATCCGCAAGGAATTGTCAGCACAAACACAGCTTAACCTGATGATCGGTCTAGTGCTGTGCGCGGCATTCGCGCTGATCGTCTTCCGGTCATCGCGTGGTGAGTCGAAGTCAGACCGCCGGGTCATCGCGATGGCGTTTACGGCATGTTTTGCGATTGTTGCGGTGGCGGTCATTTTGTCAATGATCTCGGTCTTCACTACGGGTGCGGAATCAAAGGGGCGTGCGCTTGCTACGTCTCTTGGGCAGCGCCTCGACGATATTCCGCAACTCGGCTTGCAACTCGATCAGGTCGAGGGGCTTGATGCTATTC
The DNA here is from genome assembly GCA_031379035.1 of Hyphomicrobiaceae bacterium. GTDB lineage: Bacteria > Pseudomonadota > Alphaproteobacteria > Rhizobiales > Hyphomicrobiaceae > JABFRJ01. The sequence continues at coordinate 14,303 of JANNEU010000024.1, forward strand.
TCGACAGCTATCGCCAGCTCAGTCCGGAAATCAGCTCGATCGCCATCACTGTGAATGGTGCATTCGCTGTGCACACTGACCGGACGAAGATCGGCACGCGCTGGTCGAGCAACGCGGAGCAGTCTGAATACAAGGTTCTGCTGACGCCACTCAACCATCCACGCGCGGCTCAGGTCATTCTGTCGGTGCCTCGGAACTACGTCTTTTGGCAGGTCGTGCGCAATGTGAAGAACTACGGCGCGCTGTTCGTGGCGTCGGCATTGTTTGCGGTTTTGTTCTTGCAGGTGGCGCATGCCGTGCAGACGTTCCGTCCCGCAGAAGGGCGGAGGCTCGTCGATTGGCGCTCGGATATGGCGCTGGAGCTCGTGAAGCCAGTCTTCTTTCTGGCCGTGTTCGTGGATCACTTAAGCTATGCGTTCCTGCCGCAATTTGTCACCGGCTTGATCACGAACAATGGTGACATGATTGCCGGAGCGGCGTGGCCGTTCACGGCTTACTATCTTTGCTTCGCATTGGCGTTGATGCCGGCTGGTCACTATTGCGCGAAATTAGGGTCTCGCAACCTGGTGATCGGTGGGCTTGTGCTCGTGGCGATTGGCCTGGCTTGCATGGCGCTGGTTCAGACTTTGCTGGAAGCCGTTGGTGCCCGCGCGATCGCTGGCGTCGGCCAGGGGATACTGTTTATCGGCGTGCAGTCATACATTCTGGCGAACGCACGGCGCGATAACAAAACACGCTCAAATGGCATCATCGTGTACGGGTTCCAGGGTGGCATGATCTCTGGAATGGCGATCGGGTCACTGCTGGTTGGCGAAATAGGTGCCATTGGCGTGTTCGTCGCTGCAGCCTGCATCGCTGCCTTGGCCGTTGGCTATTGCTTGCTGTTGATGCCTGCTGATGAGCCGCAGGCCCGCGTCGCATTTGCAGACGAAGCCGGCGAGCAGGGCGTTTTTGCGGCGATGATCGGATCCCTTAAGTTGCTGCGGGATCCGCAGTTCGCGCAAGCTATCCTGTTGATCGGCATTCCGGCGAAGGCCGTTCTGACGGGCGTGATACTGTTCGGGTTGCCGTTGATGCTCAATGCGATGGATTTTGCCAAAGAGGACATCGGGCAGATTACGATGGTGTACGCGGCTTGCGTTATCCTCTCCAGCGCCGTTGCCGGACATTTGGCTGACCGGATGCAAACCTGCAAGACGATGCTCGTTTCCGGTACGTTGCTGACAGCAGCTGGCCTCATCGTTTTCTCGGCAGCCGGACAGGAGACCATATCGACGGCGTCCAACGCTGTTGCTCTAAAGGCCTTGCTGTTCGCATTTGGCACTGCCCTCATTGGCTTTGCGCACGGGCTTATCAATGCACCGGTCGTTACGTTTATCACAGAGACTGCCGTTGCTAACCGCCTCGGGGAGGCGACAACTGCGGCGGGATACCGGTTCCTAGAACGCTGTGGCCACATGATAGGGCCGATGGTTGTTGGGTACTTGTTCTTTCTGTTTGGCCCAACTCCACAAGCCTTCACATGGTTGGCGGGCTTAATGGTTGTCTTCGCTGTCACTTTCCAAATTTTCAATCCGGCTGAAACGAACCACGGCCGCAAAGAGGAGTTCGCGTGATGCGCACGTGGATGCAAAGGACCGGGCTTGCCCTGTGTGTTTCAATTGCAGCCGTTGCTGGGCTGTGGGTGCATGAGGCACGGGCGACCGGCACGATGATTGCGATCGGTAACTGGTTTAAGATCGGATCGACCGCAACGCGTGAATGGCACATTGCGCAGCCGGGTCAGGATCCGATGGTTCTGCAGATACGGCCAAAGCGCCTGTTGTCGTCGCGACCACTGCGGCGCATGCTGGTGCTCTATCCGCGCGCGTCCTCGGCTTATGACACGGCGATCACCAAAATGATCGGTGTCTTTGAAGACAAGCGCATCGACGTTGAAATTAACATCAATATGTTCGGTGTTGATACCGTGCGGGGGCGCGCGGCGTTGGAAGTCGCAGAGACTAACAACTATGATCTGGTGATCGGGATGGGTTCGGAAGCCACAGCCTGGCTCTGGGACAACTACCGTGGCGGCCGCTTGCCAGTGGTATCGGTCTGCTCGAAGGATCCGGTGCTGCTCGGGCAAATGAAGAACTATACACAGGGCTCCGGCACCAACTTCGCGTTCACATCGCTCAATATGCCGATCGATGCGCAGATGTCGTATGTGATGCAATTGCGCCCGAACCTGAAGAACCTCGCCATTCTGGTGGACACGAACAATACCAGCGCGGTGCAGACCCAGTCTAAGCCGGCCGCTGAGTATGCGCGTGCACGCGGCATCCGGGTCTTTGACCTGGGCGTCAAATCGACGACAAACGTCAAGGATGAGCTGGGCCGGCTGGTGCGCGATGCGGTGACGGTCATGCGTAAGAATGATCCGGATCTGGCGAACAGTTTGTTCTGGATTACCGGCAGTACGACGGTTTTCAACGAGATTGCGACGATCAATGCGCATTCGTTCCGGGTGCCTGTTTTGAGCACAGTGACCGACGTTGTGCAGGCAGGCGACAATACGGCGGCGTTGTCGGTTGGTATCAGCTTCGAGAGTAACGCCTATCAGGCAGCGCTCTATGCAGTGGGGATCTTGGAAGGCAATCGGGCGGCTGGCGACTATCCGGTGGGTATCGTGTCGCCGCCGGACGTGGCGATCAGCTTCCGCAAGGCACGCGAGATCGGTTTGCGTATTCCATTTACACTCTTTGAGGGCGCCTCCGTTGTCTATGACAACGACGGTGTTCTTGCTCGCTCGAGTGCGGGATCGACACGACGGCAGGTCCAGAAAGTTGAGACGAAGCCAGAACCCGTGGTTGAAGCACCTCTCATCGTCGAGTGATCCTGGCGGTCGTGGCGATTGCTGCAAGTTCTGATTGAACGTTGCCGCATCGTGGCGGAAGTAATTCTCATTTCATCATGACTGGTTTTAGAGCTCTATGACACACCGGATCGCACCACCCAAAAAAGCCGCGACTGCGCAAATCGGCGCGAAGACGGCAGCCCGTCCTGGCCGTCGGCCAGCGGGTCAAGCTGATAAGCGCGCTCAAGTTCGTGCGGTCTATGAACGCACATTGTTTGTTGCGGCATTCTCCGTTGGAGATGGCGTGGCTTTTGGCCAGGCCTGCGCACACGCGATCAAGGTTGCTTTGGGAGCAGCCGACGTTGTGTTGGGTCTGATCAACAAAGGTAATCCACCCGAACTTCTGAGCACCAATTCTGCGTTGCTGGCACTTGTGGCTGCCAATGAGCGGACGCCGTTGGGCGAGTGTCTCGCCAAAGGCCGTGTCGGGTATGGCCGATTGGATACCAAACGCAGGCCATCTGCGCACGACAAGTCGCTCATCGCCGCCGGGATCAAGCGCACCTGCTGCGTTCCGATCAGGGGGCCAAACGGCAGACCCGTCGCTGCAGCGATGATTTGCTTCTCGCGGGCTGTTGAGCTTGAGGCGATTGCAGAGCAGTTTGAGGCTGATCTCAGCATTCCTTTGGCTGCGTCGATCTATTCGCGCCGCAAGGAAATGACCTCTGTTGCGCCGAACCAGTTCAGTTCACTGGCCAAGACCATTCCCGGCGTTGTCTACCAGCGCATTGTCAAAATGGATGGCGATATTCGCTATACTTTCCTCAGTGAGGGTGCCCGCGACTTGTTCGGTGTCGACCCTGCGGAGGTTATCAGGGACCCAGAAGTCTTGTTCCGGACCTACGCCGAGGAATACCGCAAGACATTCCGTGAGAAGCTGGTTGAAGCTTCGAGGACACTGACGAAATGGGACGTGGAGGCAGCCGTTGATCTGCCTGATGGCCGTAGACGAACGACCCACGCCATCGCGCGTCCGGAGGCATTGGCCGACGGTTCGGTGCTGTGGACAGGCGTTATTCTCGATGCGTCGCGTACCAAGGAAGCCGAAGAGAGCCTCAAATCTGCCAATCGACTTGTTGGCCTTGCCAACCAGGCTAAGTCTGCATTTCTGGCCAAGATGAGCCATGAAATGAGGACGCCGCTGAATGGCGTTCTTGGGATGGGCGATCTGTTGTTGAAGACCGACTTGTCGCCGCGTCAAACGCGGTTGGCGACGACCTTGTGTGAGAGCGCTAAGAGCCTGCTTGGAATCATCAATGATGTGTTGGATCTATCGCGGATCGAGGCCGGGCATTTCAAACTCGATGTGCAGGACTTCAATCTCCGGCATTGCGTCGAAGACGCGCTGGAGCTGTGTTCGACATCGGGCTATCGCAAGGGTCTTGAGGTCAGTCTGATTATTGCACCGGACACACCCGTCGGCGTTAAGAGCGACCCGGTGCGGTTGCGGCAGGTTCTGATCAACTTGATCGGGAATGCCATCAAGTTCACTGAGGCTGGTGAAGTCGTTGTGCGGATGTCGCCTGTGCCGGGCGATACAGACGCATCGGCTGTCATGTTCGAAGTCAGTGATACTGGGATCGGCATCGATCCGGACGCTATCAAGCGGTTGTTTGAGCCGTTTGCACAGGCCGATTCGACGATCAGCCGCCGTTTCGGTGGAACCGGCCTTGGTCTCTCGATCACGCGCCACCTTGTCGAGCTGCTCGGCGGTACCGTTGAAATGAGCAGTGAAAAAGGGCGGGGTACGACGGTTCGTTTTGTCATTCCGTTTGACGTGACTGCAGCGGCACAGACCAACAGCATTCTCAGTCAGGTTGCGCTGACAGGGTTGCGGGCGCTGGTTATTGACGACCGGGATACGACCCGGGAAATGCTGATGGGCAATCTCGCCGGCAGTGGCGCGTCTGTGATCGCTGGGTCCAGCGAGACAGAGGCGCTTTCGATGCTGGCAGATGCAGCCCGCGCCGGTACGCCTTACCACGTCGTCATTATCGACCGTGTGCGCCCGCGATTGAGCGGGCTCCATCTGTGCCGCACGATCCGCAACACACCAAAGTTTGCGGCCACGTCGGTCGTGGCCTTGATGTCGGCAAACTGGAACGCCAATCCGATTGATCAACAGGGTCTGGGCAATACCATTCTCTTGAGCAAACCGGTCCGCCGCACAGACCTTTTGGCAGCCGTGGCGCGGACGCAGGATCCTGATGTAGAAATCGACGCGTCGGTGGCTGAGGGTTTCAGTCCGGCACGTCAGCACCGCAGCATTGCACCATCGTTGAAGTTGCGTGTGCTGCTGGTGGAGGACAATCAGACCAACATTGAGGTTGCGCGTGAATATCTCAATGAACTTGATTGCCGCGTTACGGTGGCAATGAACGGGATCGAGGCCATTGCTGCTTATGACCGGTCGAATTTCGATATCATCCTGATGGACTCGCAGATGCCGGAACTTGACGGTCTGTCAGCGACGCGGCGTATCCGTGAAAGCGAGCGTCTGCGGGGCCAAAAGCGTGTGCCGGTTATTGCAGTCACGGCGAATGCCTATGAGAGCGATCGCCTCCAAGCGCTAGAAGCCGGCTCGGACGATTTCCTGTCGAAGCCCTTCTCGGACATGCAGCTGCGAGGGATGCTTGAAAAATGGACTGTCGGCAGCAATGCGCCGAGCGCGTCAACGGTGTCATCCAAAGCGTCTGATTTGCCAGGTGGGAGCGCCTCGCAGACTATGCGAGCCGGGCAACCCAATGGTAACGATGCAGACAGTGCGCATCTGGATGTGGCGCTGCATACCGTTCTGATGAAGAGCCGACCAGCGTTCCTTGGCCGCTTGATCCGGGCGTTTTTGAGTGCCGTACCCGAGACGCTGACGTCGCTGCGTGCGGCGGTTGGTCAGTCGGACCCGGAGCTGCTGCGCAACGTCGCGCATAGCCTGAAATCAAGCAGCGCCAATGTTGGTGCGACGCGGCTTTCGGAGAAGTGCCGGGCGCTGGAAATGAAGTTGCGGCTCGGTGCAGATGCGGCTGACTGTGATACACTGGCGGCGGGTGTGGCGGCAGAACTGGGGCATGCGGAGAAGGCGCTTGAGCGCGTGCTGATTCAGCTGTCGGATGGTGACAATTCTGCGGCCGCGCGCGCGTAACCTCTTGCGCTTAGTGCGAATCATACGCATCGAAGCGACGGTACTCCCGCCACTTCGAGAATTGCCGTGGGCCACTTTCGAATTCGATACATCGCGGCACTTGCAGTGACCTGTGGTGCGACTGTCACGCCCGCGGCAGCGCAGGATTTGTCGGTGTTCACGGACCAGCCCGAACTCCGCGCTGCGGCGGTGCTGGCAGAGCCGATCGCTCGGCAAACGCGCTATTGGAAGCCGGTTGCGTCGCCGTGGCGGACAATTGTTGTGCCAGCGCCTGACGAGGCCGCAAGCATCAGGTTAGCTCCGCCGGTCGTGACGGCAGCCCCGCTCAGCGTGTCGCGTGCTCTGTCGCGCGATGCGCACGAGCTTGGTGGCATCGCCTCTTACTATTGGCAGGATCAGATGACATCGTCTGGCGAACGGTTTGATCGCCACGGTATGACGGCTGCGCACAAGACGCTGCCGCTCGGCACCCGCGTGCGGGTGACCAATCTCGCTAATGGTAAAAGCACGGTTGTGCGGATCAATGACCGTGGACCGTTTAAGCCCGGGCGGGTGATCGACCTATCGGAAGCGGCCGCTACGGAAATCTCGATGACCAGCGCTGGCCTGGTGCGCGTCGCCATCGAAGTGGTGCGCTGATCACCGCGACGCCTTGCCCCAACACGGCCGCAAACCGACGCTACGGCAGACAAGTGTTGTGCTGGGTCGGTTGGGGGCGGTTGTTATGGCGTTACCGGAAAACTCTGGGCTGTCCGGCATAGGTGGATTTGCGAGCATTTCCCGCATTGCAAGCCGTGGCAATCGTTTGGCGACGCTGGTTTCGGCGTTTGCGTTTGCGTTCTCTGGCGTCAGTTTCTACGAGACGGTCATCAAGCAGCCGCACCTGACCGTGTTTGTGCCGCCGGTGCTGCAGTATGGGCAGGATGGCGGTGGCGACACGGAGGTGTTTGCGATCCCGATCACCATCAGCAACGACGGTGCGCGCTCCGGCACTGTACTGTCGATGGAATTGGAGGTGGAGAATCCCAACGCCAAAGAGGATATGCCGAAGAAGAAGTTGTTCTACAGCGCGTTCGTCGGCGAGCATCCGAGAGTGGCTGATAACGCACCGAAGTCATTTGCACCGATCAGCATTATTGGCCGGGCCAGCGCGTCCGAGACCATCCGGTTTTATCCGCAGGGTAATTCGCGACCGCACATTGTTACCGACGCCGGTGCGTTGAAGTTCACGCTGAAGCTTTCGACGGCGGCGGCACCTGCGGCGTCGATCATTGATCGATTGTTCCGGCACGGCGATCCCGCGCCGGTTGCTTTCAGCAGGACTTTGCCTTGGTATTCGCAGCAGCAATTGGGTTTCCGCCGCGTGTCGATCTCGATGCATGCGGCGGACTGGAAGTCGACGGTCAGCGCGACGAAGTAGGACGGATCATTGCAGGCGCGTTGCGGTTTCAGATTTTGAGGTGGCGCGGATGATGAAGGGGACGATGGCAGCCCAGGCACCGCGATCCAACGGTGCAGTGTGGCCTTCGCCCGACAGAGTTATGAGCTGCTTGGGCTCTGATGCTGCTGCGAACAGCTGAGCGCCCAGTTGGTAGGGAACGACAGGGTCGCGGTCGCCGTGCACGATCAGCAGCGGCGCGCGGATGGCGGTGATGTGGGCAAGGGAGTTGAACTGGTCCCACATGAGCCAGCGGACGGGCAGGTAGGGATATTGGCGCGCGCCTACGTCAGCGGCCGATGTGAACGGACTGTCGAGAATAACAGCGGCGACGGGATGGCTGGCGGCAAGCTGCACGGCAACGCCGGTGCCCAAGCTTTCGCCGAACAGGATAATGTTGTGCGCTGCGATGCCTTCCGCACGCATGTGGTCGTAGGTGGCGCGCGCGTCGATGATCAGACCGTGCTCGCTGGGGCTGCCGGTCGAGCCACCAAAGCCGCGGTAGTCGACCATGCGCACGCCATAGCCGGCCGATTGCAAACGCGCGAAGCGTTCGGCGCGCCAGACGATGTTGCCGGCGTTGCCATGGAAGTAGAGGATCGTGGGTTGGCCTGGCTGTGCTGGGCTGGTCCAGGAGATCAGACGCTCGCCATCTGGAGTGGTGATGATGTCTTCGGTTGCGCCGATCAGGCCGGTGGCTGCCGGGGACGTGTGGTCGCCGGTGGGCATGTAAAGGAGCTTGCGCTGGAATGGATAGACGAGGGCGAAGATGCCGATCCAGGTCAGGACCAGTACGCGCACAGCCCGTGTGGCGAGCCGAGGCAGGGAGATGCTACTGAGGGAATGTGTCGTGCTGCGCAGCATTTAGAGAGTTCCCCGTGATTTTGCGTGGTTGAAACTATCGCGGGACATTGCGTAGAAACGATTGCGGAATTGGATCAAATTTGAGGGGATGGTGTCAGGGCGTGGTCAGCCGCTCGTAGCTGGCGTTAAAGGTGTCGGCATGATTGCCGTAAACATCACCGCCATTAAGGATCAGACAGCCATTGTCGGCGAGCTGCCGTTCGCCCCAGGGCGCTAAGATATCAAAGCCACCTGGGAAAGCGATGGCTTCGACAGTGCCGCGCGCGCGGTAAGTCTGGCCGAGGGGCGAAGTCGTATTGCCGAGTTCGTAGAGCGTGACGAATTTGTCAGCTTTCACAACGTAGACGTTGTGGTGACCATCGCGATCTACGAGAGGGACGCCGTGGGCATCGAGGTTGGTGACGATGCGATCACCGGGACGGGCGGTGTTGACCGTTTCTTTGCCGTTCCAAAGGGTTTCAACTGTTTCGTCGTGCTCGGCGGTGCGCGCGGTGATGAGGCCGGATTTGCGGGCCGTGAAAGGTTGCATGCCGAGGTCTTTTGCGATTTCGCGGAAGTCGTCAGGCGTGAGTTTGGTGTCGGAGATGAGGCGCGGCCCGCGCGGGGAAGTACGATCAATGCGTGACATGTGTCACCTCGGGATCGACAAACTCTATCGATCCGCGCGGATCGGTCGTCTCAGATTGCCGCGCGGGGCATGGGGGACTATCGACCGTGAGCGTGGCGATGTCGAGCCAGCGGTTGCTTTTTAACCAGCCCGCAAGGCGGCGAGGCAGAAGTCGATCATCTGTTCGGCGGTGGGGCCGGGGATGTCGGCGCATTCCTCAAGCAGTTGAGGATGGCAGAAGGAGATCATGGCGGACTTGACGCAACGCGTGGCCAAGATGGGATCGGTCACTTTGAATTCGCCGCTGGCGATGCCGTCAGCGCAGATTTTGGTGACGTATTTTTCAATCATGTCGATGTGGTGGAGAACCATGCCCCAGGATTCATCGAGCGCGACGGCGATCATCTCGTGCATCTTATGATCGGACAGGTAACGAGCCTGGTTCATCATGCACATGGACAGCATGGCGGAGCGCAGCCGCTCGCCGGCGGGGCCGGGCTTCAATGCGAAGGAGGCGACCACGTCTTCGACTTCGCTCATGAGATGGCGGCCGACGGCGTCGCGCAGGTCGGCTTTCGAGGCGAAAAACCGATATACGTTCGCAGGGCTCATATTGAGCTCTTTGGCGATGTCGCCGACGGTCGTCTTCTGGTAGCCGAGCGTGCGGAACAGGCGCTCAGCCGTGCTGACGATCAGCTTGCGCGTGTCGAAATCGCGCAGGGCTGTTGGCAGGTCCGCCATCGTCGTCCTCAAGTCCTTGTTAGGCCCGACAGTTGCTGCATGATTTTGGTGCAGTACGAGTCGGATTTGCGTGACTTATCCGCGTCCGTGCGCCGCAAGGCAAGCCTCCGCCGGTTTTTTGGGCAAAAGTCTATTCGGCAGCGGTCCGGAGAGGCACGACGGACCAATTGTCGTCAGTGACAGCTTTAACCGGTTGCGGTGCGGTATCCAGGCTTTTGCGGAACCAGACTGCGTAGAGGGCCGGCAGGAAGAGGAGCGTCAGGAACGTGGCGACGAACAGCCCGCCCATGATTACGATCGCCATCGGACCCCAAAAGGCCGAACGCGACAGTGGGATCATGGCCAGAATGGCGGCCAAGGCCGTCAGGATGACCGGACGCGCGCGCCGGACAGTGGCTTCGATAATCGCCTGCCGGCGGGTATGGTCGCCGCCGTCGACGTCCGCTTCGATCTGATCAACGAGGATGATGGCATTGCGCATGATCATGCCGGCCAGCGCGATGAGACCTAAGAGAGCCACGAAGCCGAAGGGTTTGTTGAACAGGTTCAAGCCGAGCGAGGCGCCGATCAGGCCAAGGGGGGCGGTAAGGAATACCAGGATCAGCCGCGAGAAGTTCTGCAGCTGCAGCATGAGCAAGGTCAACATGGCGAGGGCCATGACGGGGAACATGGCGGCGAGCGAGGCGTTGCCCTTCTCCGATTCTTCTACCGCCCCGCCAATTTCGAGCCGGTAGCCGGCCGGCAGCTTGGCGCGGATATCGGCGAGCTTTGGCCAGATCGCCTTTGTCGCGTCGGGTGGTTGGACGCCGTCGACGACATCGGCGCGGACGGTGATGGACATGTCGCGGTTGCGACGCCAGAGGATGGGTTCTTCATGGCCGTAGTGGATCTTGACGATCTGACCGAGGGGCACGGCAACACCATCGCGGGAGACGACCGTGAGGTCGGCAATGCGGCCGAGGTCGGCGCGTTCGGACGCAGCAGCGCGGGCGACGACGTCGATTTTTTCGGTGCCATCGCGGACTTGCGTGACGGTGAAACCGGAGATCAGCGTTGCCAGGCTCTGCGAGATGTCCTGAGGGGTGAGCCCAAGGGCGCGGGCGCGCTCCTGGTCGACTTCCAGGCGGAGAGAGGGTGTCTGCTCGTTCCAGTTCATGTGCGGATCGACGACTTTGGTGTCGGCACGCATGACATCGCGCACGTCGGCGGCGATGGTGCGGACCTTGGCTGGATCAGCGCCGACGACGCGGAACTGCACCGGGAAGCCAACGGGCGGACCGAAGTTGAACCGGTCGACGCGGATACGGGCGGCGGCGAGCGCGCCTTTGGCGACGGCGGCTTCGATCTTGGTTTTCAGCCGTTCGCGGGCCTCGACGTTCTTGGCGACGATGACGATCTCGGCGAAGGCTTCGTTGGGCAGCTGTGGGTTGAGGCCAAGCCAGAAGCGCGGTGAGCCTTGGCCAACGTAGGCTGTGTAGGTGGCGGCGTCGGGGTCGCCTTCGAGCAGTTTTTCGGCTTCTTTGGTGATGGCGAGCGTGGGGCCGATGGCGGTGCCTTCGGGCAGGCGCATCTGGAAAAAGAGCTCTGGGCGTTCTGAGAGCGGGAAGAACTGCTGCTGGACGAAACCAAAGGCGACGACGGATGCTGCGAATACGCCGACGGTGGCGGCAACGACGGTGTAGCGGCGGTTGACGCACCACGTGATAAGCGAGCGCAGCGCGCGATAGGGGCCGGTCTTGTACATGGCTGAATGGCTTTGGGCCCCTTGATCGTGGCCACTGGCATGCGGCTTCACGTCAGGCAGCAGCTTGACGCCGAGGAAGGGTGTGAACACGACTGCCACGACCCACGAAGCGATCAACGCGATGGCGACGACCCAGAACAGCGAGCCAGTGTATTCACCGACGGCTGAGTTGGCGAAGCCGACGGGCAGGAAGCCTGCGGCGGTGACGAGGGTGCCGGTGAGCATCGGAAAGGCAGTGCTTTCCCAAGCGTAGGCCGCAGCCTTGGTGCGGCTCCAGCCCTCCTCCATTTTCACAGCCATCATCTCGACGGCGATGATGGCGTCGTCGACGAGCAGGCCAAGCGCGATGATCAGCGCGCCGAGGGTGATGCGGTGAAGATCGATGCCCATGATGTTCATGCAGACGAAGACGATCGTCAGCACCAGCGGGATGGACAGGGCGACCACGATGCCAGTGCGCCAGCCGAGTGAGAGGAAGCTAACACCGAGCACGATGGCGAGGGCCTCGAGGAATGAGCGCTCGAACTCGAAGATGGCTTCGTCCACCACTTTCGGCTGATCGGCGATCTGTTCGAAATCGATGCCGGCGGGGGTTTCGACGACAAACGCTTGCATGGATTTACGGACGTCCTCGCCGAGTGCGAGCAGGTTGCCGCCCTTGGCCATGACGATGCCGACGGCAAGCGCAGGTTTGGTTTTTTGGCGGATCAGGAAGGTGGGTGGATCGACGAAGCCGCGGCTGACGGTGGCGATGTCGCCGAGGCGGAAGACGCGCCCGCCGGACTCGACTGGTGTTTCGGCGACGGCTTTTTCGCCTTCCAGCGCGCCAGTGACGCGCAGCGCAATGCGCTGGGCGTTGGTCTCGATCACGCCCGCCGGTGCGACGGCGTTCTGCTTGGAGAGTGAGGCGAAGATCGCTTGCGGGCTGATGCCGAGCGTTGAAAGCTTGGCATGATTGAATTCGACGAAGATGCGTTCGTCCTGAGTCCCGTAGATGTTGACCTTGGTGACGTTGGGCAGTTTCAGAATGCGCTGGCGCAGGCTTTCGGCGACGCGCTTCAATTGGGCGAAGTCGGCACCAGTGCCGGTGAGCGTATAGAGAATGCTATCGACGTCGCCGTACTCGTCGTTGATGTTCGGGCCGATGAGATCGGTTGGCAATTCGCTGCGGAGGTCGCCGAGTTTCTTGCGCAGCTGGTAGAAGAGTTGCGGTACGTCGCGCGCCGGCGTGCTGTCCTTGAAGCCCATGCTCAGCGCTGAGAAACCAGGTTTAGTGTAGGTTTCAACTTTGTCGAAGTAAGGTAACTCCTGCAGCTTTTTTTCGATGCGATCGGCGACCTGCGCCTGCATTTCGGTGGCGGTCGCGCCGGGCCAGATGGCGGTGATGACGACATTCTTGATGGTGAAGTTCGGATCTTCGGCACGGCCGAGCTTGAAGAAGCTCTGCGTACCAGCGATGCCCAAGGCCAGGATGAAGAACGTGACCAGGGCGGGGTGCCGGACGGCCCAGGCTGAAAGATTGAAGCTGCGCATGGGAGAATCCCGTCGTGGCAGGTGCTGTTGTGGAGTAGTGCGGGCCGCCTTGCGAGGCGCTTCGCGCGTTAGAACCCGAGTGCGCTGACGACGCGGACTTTCTGGCCGGCATCCAGCTTCTGGACGCCGAGGGTGACGATGTCGTCGCCCTCGCTGACGCCGGAGCGGATGAAGACGGAGGCACCGTCGTACTTGGTGACTTCGACGGCTTTGAGCGTGAGTGCACCGGTGGCCTTATCGACGACCCACAGGGCCGGACCCTGGCCTTGGTTGAAGAGCGCAGAAAGCGGCAAGCGGGCGGCCGTAGCGGTGCCGGCATCGGCGACTGTGAGCGTGGCGGTCATACCCCAGGCCATCTCGGCACCGGCATCGGGCAAGCTGAAGCGGGCGGCGTAGGTGCGGGTGGAGGCGTCGGCCGCCGGCGAGAGTTCACGCAGGATGGCGCGCGTGGTTTTGTCGGGGCTCGACCACAGAGCCAAAGTGGCAGTGCCAGCGCGGATGCGGTCGACGAGGGTTTCGGGGATCGCGGCTAAGGCTTCGCGTTCGGCGGTGCGGGCGACGCGCATGACGGTCTGGCCAGCGGCGACCACCTGACCGGGTTCAACGAGGGCGGCCGTCACAACGCCGTCGGCATCGGACACGAGCTTGGAATAGCCGAGTGCGTTCTGTGACAACTGGAGTGCGCGTTCGCCCTTGGTCAGGCGGCCACGGGCTTCGTCGGTCAACGTGCGTTGCAGGTCGAGATTGGCTGCGGACAGGTAGCCCTGTTTGTTGAGGGATTGGCGGCGTTGATACTCGGTTTCGGCATTGGTGAGCGCGACGGTGGCAGCGCGAACTTCGGCCTGGGATTGCTCGAACTGCAAGCGAAGATCAGTTTCATCGAGGATGGCGAGGAGGTCGCCGGTTTTGACAGTGGCACCGACATCGACAGCGCGTTTCAGGACCTTGCCATTAACGCGGAAGCCGAGGTCGGCTTCCACGCGTGGCTTGATGGTGGCGACGAATGTGCGAGAGGCGATGAGGGGCGCGAAGTGAACGGATTGGACGAGGACAGGGCGGCCTGGGGCCTCGGCTTTCTTGGCTTTGACGCTGTCTTCGCCACAGCCGGCAAGTGCCAGGGCAACGAGGACTGGCGTGACGGAAGCTCGGAGGAATGCAGCGGGCGGTAACGACGTGAGTGGGGGCATGGGGGGAGCTCACATGTCAGTTTAGGGGGGGGACGGGGAAGTGGTCGATTTGGCTGGGTAAGGTTCGGGTTTGGTCGGGGGGAGTGGGAAAGGGTCGCGGGAGGCTCAGGGCCTGAGCGGCCAAAGGGCCGGAAAATGGGCGAAGTTACCGCCTGAGTGTGTAATCTAACTCAAAAAATGATAAAAGTCAACATTCGTCAGTTGAATTTTGTCATTTAAACGCATGGCAGACACGCCAAAAGTGACGGGACGCCGTGTGATGGGGGCTCGCTTGGGTCCCGCAATGCCGGCGTGGCCGTGAAGGCTCACTTTCTTTTCCGATTGGGCGATGGATGGCTGCTTTGGCGCGCGGGGCAGTGCGGTGGGTTGCCGGGCCGTAACGAATCTGCGCAGAACCAGACTTGTGAAATAGGGCCGTTTGTCTCGCGTCCGGTCTCGATCCGCTGATCGGAGAATGAGACATGAACATTATGACCCCAACCGCTGCTGCCAAGCACGCCGGTCAAACTCGCATCGACATCGCCGAAGTTGCTGAGGCGACGGCTGCCAATTGTCTGGCGACTCGTGTGCGTCAGCTGAGCCGCATCATTACGCGTGTCTATGATGACGCGATGCGCCCACTCGGTATCACGATGAGCCAGTACACGCTGCTGACGCAGCTGGCGCAGCAAGATGGCATCACTGCCGTTGAGATCGGAACCGATCTTGATATCGAGAAATCGACGTTGTCCCGCAACTTAAAGCGCTTGCTTGCGCTGGGCCATCTGACAATGGATCCGCCAGCGGGCCGTCGTGGCCGTGGCCTGCATCTCACGACCAAGGGGCAGGACGTGATCCACCGTGGCTATCCTGTTTGGAAAGAAGCGCAGACGCGTGTCGTGCGCGTAATGGGCATTGAAAGCCGGGGTATTCTGGATAATCTGCTGGCGCAGGCTGAGCGGCTTGGTCCGGCCTGAGATCTGCGGCACTTGCCGGAAAACTTGGTTTGGAATTTAAAGGCACTTGGGTGGTCCGGATGGTCCGCTCTGGTGCCTTTGCTATTTTCGGGCGTAGCGTTGGCCTTCGACGCCGTGCCGGAGTTTGCTGATGTTTGACGCTCGCTTGTTGGATCGTGCCACCTTGCTGCTGGCTGATCTGCGCGCCCAGAAATTGATGCTGGCGACGGCTGAAAGCTGTACGGGCGGCTTGATCGCTGGTCTTTTTACCGAGATCGCTGGTGCCTCGGACGTTGTTGATCGGGGTTTTGTGACTTACTCGAACGCGGCGAAGGCTGAGATGCTGGGTGTGCCGATGGGGCTGATTACTGCACATGGCGCGGTGAGCCGCGCTGTTGCGCTTGCCATGGCCGAAGGTGCGCTCGAAAAGGTTGGAGCTGGTAGGGCCGGCGTTGCTGTATCGGTCACGGGCGTTGCTGGTCCGGGTGGTGGGACGGCGACCAAGCCGGTCGGACTTGTGCATCTGGCAGTCGCACGCACGGGCCGGGTGCCGTTGCACAAGGAATGCCGCTTCGGAGATATCGGCCGGGGCGCGGTGCGGCTCGCAACCATTGCGGCTGCGTTGGATCTGGTTGGCGAGGCTTTAGGGTCGTTCCGCTCTTGATGGAATCGAGGAACGACCCTAGCCCTTTGTTTGGTCGTGCTTCTTTCGGGAAAACCGCTGCACACCCTCGGATCAAGTCCGAGGGCAAGCTTTTGCCGGAAGCACTCTAGCCTCTTGACTTCCCGAGCCACGCCCAAAGGACGGCGAATGGCAACGACGTGACGAGCACGCCGACGGCGCCCCGCGCCACGTCTGTCGCAAACCCCATTTGCAGCCGTGCAGCGATCCACAGCAGCGCGACACCTGCCATTGCTCCGGCAAACGCTGCAATGCCAAGCTTTGCCGTCTGATCGGCCTG
>JANNEU010000025.1:0-5970 GCA_031379035.1 Hyphomicrobiaceae bacterium
CCGGCCGATCACCAGCGCCGCGGATCCCGCCGCCGTCGCGCGCGCGATCACCGCCGAGATCGCCGCGGCTGCCTGATCGTCCGGCCGCTGCTGGAATATCGGCGGCTTTGATGGTAAGAATAACCTATGAACCAGCGCGTCAAAGCCCTCGTCGACGAAGCCCGCAAGCTCACCCCCGAGGAGCAGTGGGAGCTCCTGCGCCAGCTCCACCAAGTCGTCGATGACGACGAAGTCGCCGACGGCACGTCCGAAGAAATCGAGGCTGCTTGGCTGGAGGAGGTCGAGCGGCGGATCGATGAGGCAGAACGGGGTGAGGGGAAGTCGTATCCATCTGAGGAAGTTGTGGCCGCCGCCCGCGCCAAGATTGCCGCGGCCATGAAGGCCAAAGCATGAAGGTCATCTTTCGGGATGATGCGCGTACTGAATTTGATGATGCTTTGGCATATTACAACGAGCGGAATCCAACCGTTGCTGACGGCTTTGTCTCGGACTACCAGAAACTGGAGACACCGCTCCTTCAATTTCCCAATTCTGGCGTGCGCGTTGCTCGCAACGGCCGGCGGCTAATCTTCAGCAACTACCCCTACCAACTCATCTACCGCGTCGAAGGCGACGAAATTGTCATTTACGCCGTCGCCCACCAAAAGCGTCGCCCAGGCTATTGGCGCAAGCGCGTGACGCCAAACCGATAATCTGCTACATTGAAATCATGAACCAGCGCGTCAAAGCCCTCGTGGATGAAGCCCGCAAGCTCACCCCTGATGAGCAGTGGGAGCTGTTGCGGCAGTTGCACGAAGTCGTCGAAGACGACGAAGTGGCAGAGGGCACGCCCGAAGAAATCGAGGCGGCGTGGCTGGAGGAAGTCGAGCGGCGTGCGGCGGCCGTTGCAAGGGGTGAGTCGCAGTTGATCGATGCGGACGTGGTCTTTGCCAGAATTCAGGCTCGTCTCGACGCGGCAAAGAAATCGGGCCCATGAAGGTTCGCTTCATTGAAGACGCCGAACAGGAATTGGATGCGGCTTCCAACCACTATCTCCTCATTGATCCAAGTTTGTCCGATGCACTGATAGCGGACTCCAAGAAGGCAACTGCACTCCTGCTTCGGTTTCCAATGGCCGGAAGCAGCATCGCTCGCGGCGGCTTCCGCCGCATTCTGCTCAATCGCTTCCCCTACCAACTCATCTACCGCTTCGAGGGCGACGAGATCGTCATCTATGCCGTGGCGCACCAGAAGCGGCGGCCGGGCTATTTGCGCAAGCGCGTGACCGGCAAAGGTTAACGCCGGCAGCAACTCTCACACCTTACGACCATTGACCCGTTTACCGCTCCCGCGGCTGCGACTAGAACGAATGCGTCGGGACGCGGCATGCTGCGCCGTGCCGCCGCCCCATCGTCCGCCCCCGCCCTCACTGCCCGCCCGAAAGCTTGCCCCCGCCCATGTTCAAAAAAATCCTCATCGCCAACCGGGGCGAGATCGCCTGCCGCGTTATCAAGACAGCCCGCAAGATGGGCATCAAGACCGTCGCCGTTTATTCCGACGCCGACCGCGACGCGTTGCATGTCGAAATGGCGGATGAGGCCGTCCACATCGGCCCGCCAGCCGCCGCCGAGAGCTATCTGGTGATCGCCAAAATCATCGCTGCCTGCAAGCAGACCGGCGCTGAGGCTGTGCACCCGGGCTATGGCTTTCTCTCCGAACGCGAAGCCTTCCCGCGCGAACTTGCAGCCCACGGCATCGTCTTCATCGGCCCCAACCCCGGTGCCATCGCCGCCATGGGCGACAAGATCGAGAGCAAGAAGGCCGCCGCTCGCGCCAAGGTCTCGACCGTGCCCGGCCATCTCGGCGAGATCAGCGACAGCGCGCATGCCGTCCGCATTGCCAAGGAAGTCGGCTATCCGGTGATGATCAAGGCGTCGGCCGGTGGTGGCGGCAAAGGCATGCGCGTGGCCTACAACGACGCAGAATGCGCAGAGGGTTTCGGCCTCGCGCGCTCGGAGGCCAAGGCCTCGTTTGGTGATGATCGTATCTTTATTGAGAAATTCATCGAGAACCCACGGCACATCGAAATCCAGATCCTCGGCGATAAGCACGGCAACATCGTCTACCTCGGCGAACGCGAGTGCTCGATCCAGCGTCGCAATCAGAAAGTCATCGAAGAAGCACCCTCGCCGCTGCTCGATGAGAAAACCCGCAAGGCCATGGGCGAGCAGGCCGTCGCGCTGTCACGCGCGGTCGGCTACGACAGCGCCGGCACGGTGGAATTCGTGGCCGGGCAGGACAAGTCGTTCTTCTTCCTCGAGATGAACACACGGCTGCAGGTCGAGCACCCCGTTACCGAGATGATCACCGGCATCGACCTCGTCGAGCAGATGATCCGCGTGGCTGCTGGCGAGAAGTTACCGTTCAAGCAAGCCGATATCCGCCTTAACGGCTGGGCCGTCGAGAGCCGCATTTACGCCGAAGACCCCTATCGCAACTTCTTGCCTTCCATCGGCCGCTTGACCCGATATCGCCCACCAGCCGAGGGCCGGCTTGAAGGCGGCACGGTGCGCAATGATACCGGCGTCTTCGAAGGCGGCGAGATCTCGATGTACTACGATCCGATGATTGCCAAGCTCGTCACACATGCGCCAACGCGGCTCGCCGCCATCGATCTGCAGGCCCAGGCTCTCGACGCCTTCGCCATCGACGGCATCCAGCACAACATCCCGTTCCTCACAGCCCTCATGCAGCATCCGCGCTGGCGGTCGGGCAACATTTCGACGGGCTTCATCAAGGAAGAGTTCCCCAACGGCTTCAAGCCGCGCGAAACCGAAGGCGCTGAACTTGAAACCATGATCGCTGTCGCTGCTGCCATCGATCATCTCGGCAACGTCCGCCGCCGTGCGATCAGCCATCAGATGGCTGGTCCCGCCGTGCGGTTTGCTATGCACCGGGTCGTTTCTGTGGGTGGGCATGCCCGCGCTGTGCAAGTCGAGGGCGGTATCGGCAGCCCCACCGTCGTCACGCTGCTTGGCGACAAAGGCGCAGCGGGTCGCAAGCTCACACTTGTATCGGCCTACTGGCCCGGCGAACCACTTTGGCAAGGCACCATCGATGGCCGACCGCTGTCGGTGCAGGTGCGGCCTGTTCTCAACGGTGTCGATCTTGCCTATCGCGGCATGTCGGCCAAGGCTTATGTTTACACGGCGCGGGAGGCCGAACTCGCCGCCCTCATGCCGACCAAAGCCGCCGCTGACATGTCCAAGTATCTGCTATGCCCCATGCCGGGCCTCATCAAGGCTGTGCACGTGGCCGTGGGCGCGGAGATCAAGGCCGGCGATCCGCTGGCCGTCGTCGAAGCTATGAAGATGGAGAACGTGCTCCGTGCCGAGCGCGACGGCGTGGTCAAAGCGGTCAAGGCCAAGGCCGGCGAAAGCCTGGCGGTGGACGCCGTGATCATGGAGTTTGCGTGAAAGCGGCCTGCTGACCCATTGAGAAAATTGGATCTTTAAGAGGTCCGTAACCACCTTTGGTAATCTGCCCTCAACCCTATCCTGGCATTCTCCGGCGTAAGCGTATCTGGAGCACCGCCATGGGCTTGATGACCAACTTGGACCTTTCTTCCCGCCTCCAATCGGCGCGCGCCGCGCTGGCCGGGCTGGATGCGGCGACGGTGCAGGCATGGACCAAGAGCGCATACGCTCAATCAGGGCCGGTGCTGCTTGAGATTTCCGATCCGCGCGGCCGCTGCAATCGCCAAGCTTTCCTGACGATCGCGCTGGCGTTCCTGGCGATCCAGTTTGGCGTCGCGGCTCTTTTGTGGCTGTTTGGCATCGAAACGAGCACGACGGCAACGCTCCTGCTCAACGCACCTATTTTGTGGATTGGATCCACAGTCTGCCTCAAGCGGCTACATGATGTCGGCCTGCGTGGCTGGTGGCTGCCTGGGTCGTTCGCGATTTGGCTGTTCGTTGCGATGCTGGTGTCGATGATCGTGTCCATCGTGCTCGGCGAAGCGGCTCTGCAACCGGGAGAGCCGGCGTTTTATGTTGTGTTCGCCATGATCACCTTGCCGGCCTTTGGTGCTTTGCTGTGGCTGCACACCGCACCCAGTGTCGAAACCGTCAATCAGTTCGGTCCCGTACCGGGTCTGCGCGGCCTCTCAATGCCGGCACGCACGGCCAGCATGGCTGGCCTTGGCAGCAAGATGACACATACGGCGCTTGCCGTCTGAGCACGGGGTGCGACCACAGTCGCGACATTTCCAACCGATAAAATCTCAGTCATGATCGACGGCGTGGCATATGTCTGCGCCGTTCGGCATTTTCGTCGTGCGCGCGGCAGCGTCAGGGAGCGCGCCCATGACTTCGGTTCCAGAGCTCAGCTTCGTTACAGCCGGCGTGCTTCGCGTCGCCTACTTCGAATGGGGCGACAAAGACGGCTGGCCTTGCGTCCTCGGGCATGGATTTCCCTATGATGCGCACGCCTATGCCGATGTTGCGCCGCTGTTGGCACAGGCGGGTGCGCGGGTCATCGTGCCGTATCTGCGTGGCTATGGACCCACGTCGTTCCGATCAACTGATACGCCGCGTTCCGGTGAACAGGCAGCGCTGGCCGCTGATTTGCTGGCGCTGATGGATGCTTTACAGATACAGCGGGCTGTCCTGGGTGGCTATGATTGGGGTGGGCGCGCGGCCTGCATCGTCGCGGCGCTGTGGCCGGAGCGCGTTGCGGCGCTGGTGACGGGCAATTCCTACAACATCCAGAATATCGCACGGGCCGCCGAGCCTTTGCCGCCAGAGCAGGAAGTCGCATTTTGGTATCAATACTACTTTCACTCTGAGCGGGGTCGTCGCGGCCTGGAGAACGATCGCCGTGGCCTCACGCGGTTGCTGTGGCGGATGTGGTCGCCGCAGTGGGCATTCGACGATGCCACGTTCGAGCGCTCGGCAGTGGCTTTCGACAATCCCGATTTTGTGGATGTGGTGATCCACTCCTATCGGCATCGCTACAGCCTCGTGCCCGGCGACCCGGCCGTCGCCCACATCGAGACACAACTCGCAGCCCAGCCCCCGATCACTGTCCCCTCCATCGCCATCGACGGCGACAACGACGGCGTCATCCCCGGCACCCGCCACCACGCCGCAAAATTCACCGGCCCCTTCGAATACCGCATCTTCAAAAACGCCGGCCATAACCTGCCGCAAGAACGGCCGGAAGAATGGGTGAAAGCCACCCTCGATGCTCGCGTAATGGCGCTCGGCGTTTCAGAGTGATCTTGGCTGGTTCACGTTGGCCACGCTCTGACGTAAGGAGCATCTGTGGGGCGCGGCTGATCGCGCTCTTTTTGTTGACCAGCACCTCACGAGACCACTCATGCGCTCCTATCACTTGCCTGGCCGCTCCCCTGTCATTGCGCGGCATGCGATGGCGGCGACGTCGCATCCGGCGGCATCGCTGGTGGCGATTGAGACGTTGAAGCGAGGCGGCAACGCAGTTGACGCGGCGATTGCGGCGACGGCGCTGCTGTGCGTAATCGAGCCCGCCATGACGGGCATTGGCGGCGATTGTTTTGCGCTGCTGCACAAGCCGAGCAAGGGGTTGATCGGGCTCAACGCGTCGGGGCTTGCACCGCAGGCTGCGACGCCCGCGTGGTATGCGAAGGCCGGCATCACACAGTTGCAAGTGACCACGCCACACGCGGTGACGGTCCCGGGTGCCATCGACGGCTGGGCGACGCTGCTAAAGGATCACGGCACGATGTCGCTGGCCGAGGTTCTCGGGCCGGCGATCGACGCCGCTGAGCATGGCTTTCCAGCCGCGCCGCGCATTGCGCACGATTGGTCCAAGCTGACCGACAAGATTGCCCTGCATGCCGGTGCGCGGCAGCATTTGTTGATCGATGGCCGCGCGCCGCGCGTGGGCGAGATCGTGCGCTTCCCGGCACTCGCCGCCACGCTGAAGACCATCGCGCGCGAGGGTCGCGAC
>JANNEU010000031.1:0-6713 GCA_031379035.1 Hyphomicrobiaceae bacterium
AGGGGTATGCTGCATCCGAGCCAACAGACCGTCTGGTCACTCAACGGCAAACGCTCGACGTCGGTGGGGGCGACAAGATCGATGACAAGCCTGACCTGCGTGGCACTGGCCGCGCCCACTGGGATGATACCCATGCCACGAACCTCGATCAGGCCCGCGATGCGCGCCGGTGCTGAGGCGACTAGTTCGCCGCCTACCAACCGCAATTCAGTCTGATCGTCGGCGACCAGTCCGCGGTGTTCTGGGATGCTAAGCCATTGGCTTTGCGATGACAGAAACCGCAAGGCGAGGTCGGATTTCCCGCTGCCGGGAGGGCCGCGAAGCATGGCGGCGACAGGGCCTAGAGCGACTGTTGTGGCGTGCACCAGCAGCGGTTCATCACTGTGTCGGCCAGGCTCGGCGATCATCTTTTGGCCCGGCCACTGCGCGGCAATCGCACTTCAAAACGTGCGCCAACCATTCCTGGAATGCGACGGCTGGCGAGCGCTGGCAGGTCGTGACCACCAACGACTTGCCCAGGCAGAGCAGGGCGATTCTCGGCATGGAGTGTGCCGCCGTGCGCCTCAACGATCTCGCGGCTGAGGCTGAGCCCGAGGCCGGAGTTCTTGGCACTCGTCTGGTCGGACTGAGGCCGATCAGAGTAAAAGCGCTTGAACACGTCATCGAGCTTGTCAGGCGGAATTCCCGGCCCCTCATCGTCAACCTGGATCACGATTTCAGACGCCAAAGCGATGACTGAAACGGTGACGCATCCTTCGAAAGGCGAAAATGACAGGGCGTTGTCGAGCAAGTTGGTTAAAACCTGACCGAGCCGTCCTTCGTGGGCGTCAATCACAAACGCGGCTGGCTTGGTATTCTCCGGCAGCAAGTTGAGAACCAGGGTGCAAGGCAGGTCATCGCGGCCCTTCTGGATATCGCGGAACACACCGGTGATGTTGGTTGCGATGGTGGCAACATTGACCGGCTCGACTTCCTGCAACGCCAACTCAGCGTCCAGGCGCGAGGCATTCGATACGTCGCTGATGAGACGGTTGAGCCGTTTTAGTTCAGCTTGAATTTGCCGAACGAGTTCATCGCGTTTCTGATCAGTTTTGGCGTAACTCATTGATTCGGCGGTCGAGCGGGCAGCAGCCACTGGGTTCTTCAATTCGTGCGCAACGTCCTGGGCGAAGCGGTCGCTGGCCTCGATCCGCCGGTACAGTGCAGCCGTCATGTTGCGATAGGCGGCAGCCATCTCTCCAACTTCGTCGCGGCGGCCCGGCAGATCAGGAATTTCGCGGCGCGCATTGATGTTGCGGCTGACATGTTCGGCGGCCGTTGCCAGCTCCTTCATGGGGCCACCGATGGTGCGGTTCAGCATGATCGAGGCGAACAAGGTCGTGAGCAATGCAACGAGCGAGAACGCGAAGAAGGGCCGCCGTTCCCGCCACAGGATGTTTTCAAGATCGCCGGGCCGCGTGGTCAACCAGACAAACGCGGGAATGGCTTTCAAGCGCTGCACAGGGGCGAAGACGGAGATAATCTGCTCGCCCTTGTCGTTGAGCAGCAGCACACTGGTGACCTGCCCGCCCAGCGCTTCGCGGACTTCAGGATAGTCAGTGACCTTGCCGGAACCGATCTCCCGATAGACCTGCAGGGGGCTGCGCATGATCCAGGCGGTTACCCGCGTCCAGGCTGT
Source organism: Hyphomicrobiaceae bacterium (assembly GCA_031379035.1). Lineage (GTDB taxonomy): Bacteria > Pseudomonadota > Alphaproteobacteria > Rhizobiales > Hyphomicrobiaceae > JABFRJ01. Next base: position 1,679 of record JANNEU010000031.1, read on the forward strand.
GCGTAACTTTTCCGATGGTTCGTTGTCGACGGCCACGCCGGTGCGCGGGAGCGGCAGACGCTCGATCCGAGATGACGGCGAAACGCCGTCGGTATCGATCAGTTTCACACTTTCGCGATTGTAAATGCGGACGCGCACATCGCCGGACTGGATCAACTTGCGGAGGATCGGTGCGATGCGTTCCGGCGCGATCTCGAGCGCCATGTTTTCGAGTGTCTCGTCGCGCCAATTGGGAAACGACTTGTCGCCCTCGGGGATCCTGTCCGGATCGATGACCATCGTCTCGGTTTCGATTTTGGCATTCGAGGCCACCGCGACGGCGATCATGCGGGCTTGGGTCCGCAGGCTCTCGGCCTTCGCATCAATCAGCCACGTGTGCTGATAGGTCAGCACACCGAAGCCGGAGAGCAGAATGATCAAGCCGGCCAGATTGGCGGTGAAGATACGGCGGCTGAGTGAGCCGGTGCAGAAGCGCCAAAGCGGTTGCGCCTTGGCCCACGGCAGCAAGAACGCATAGGCCTTGCTGAGAAATGCGCGCACCGCATCGAATGCCGGTTGCACCGCGACGGCGACCGGCTTGAACAAGCCTGCCAGCCGTTCTTGCGCCGTGCGCAATACTGCGATTGGCAGAAAACCGCCGGATCTGTCACCGGGGCCGGCCATTGGCGTGACAGCTATGACGGCTGGCGCAGCGGGAAGGGCGGCCGGAGGCGTGGGGCGATCTGGGAACTGTTGGCTGTCGAGAGGCATATGAGTACCTCCTCAGAACTGGATAAAAGGTGGGTAGTCGGCACAATCGGCACCTGCAGGGTGCCTAAGTCTGTTGTTGCGGCCACGCTGTGGCTGCCACTACGGCACGCTTCGCAGTGCAACTGCTGGTCCCTCGCCGTTAGCTGCGGTTCGCCAGCATCGCGCACGCACGCGCCGCGCCACGAGCGCGTATGAGCCTTTGCTCCGCTATTCCTTGAAGCGATACCCCACACCGTAGAGGGTTTCGATGACGTCGAAGTCGTCATCCACCACTTTAAATTTTTTGCGCAGCCGTTTGATGTGGCTGTCGATCGTACGGTCGTCGACATAGACCTGATCGTCATAGGCGGCGTCCATCAAAGCATCGCGTGTCTTGACCACGCCGGGCCTGGTGGCGAGGGCCTGTAGGATGAGAAATTCGGTGACCGTCAATGTGACGGGCAGATTGTTCCAGTGGCAGGTATGGCGTTCGGGGTCGAGTTTGAGCTTTCCGCGCTCCAGGATGCGCGCGGCCTCGGTGGGCGGCGCGGCTGGATCTTTGCCCTGAAAGCGGCGCAGAACGGCCTTGACGCGCTCGGCGACCAGGCGAAGCGAGAACGGTTTGACGATGTAGTCGTCGGCACCCATTTTGAGGCCGAACAGCTGGTCGATTTCCTCGTCTTTAGAGGTGAGAAAAATCACCGGCATATCCGTTGTCTGGCGCAGCCGACGCAGCAATTCCATGCCATCCATGCGGGGCATTTTGATATCGAGAATGGCGAGGTCTGCCGGCTCCTCGGTCAGTCCATCGAGAGCGGCAACGCCGTCGCTGTAGGTTCGCACGCGGTAGCCTTCGGCCTCCAGCAACGTGCACAGCGAGGTCAGGATGTTGCGTTCGTCGTCGACGAGGCAGATCGTACTTTTCTCTTTCATGGCGTGCAGTCCCCGAGGCGTGGGTGGCGCGTGGCGTAATCCGTCCGAGACAAAGTCTTCAGCGCCTAGTGCACTGGTTGCCTCCGCCTGCGGCTGCCACAATTATGTTCTTGCCGTACTGAATGGTAGCTGAATAGTGGCGCGCTGCCTACCCGGCGTACCGAGACCAGTTGGGAATAGCATATCTAAGATGCTGTATAGTCAAGAATAATGAGCATTCGGCGGGACGTTTGACATGGGCGAAACAGCAGTGACGCAGGCGGCAAGCGCCCGATCCATGGTGCGGCTTGGGCTCAAAGGGGCGCTGGCGACCGTGGACGCTGCAAGCGGTGCGCCCTACACGTCAATGGTGTTGCTGGCGACCGATCTGGGCGGTGCTCCGGTGACGCTTATCTCGACCCTGGCTCGGCATACCAAGAACCTCATTGCGGCACCGGCAGCCAGTTTGATGATTGATCTGTCAAATGCTGCGGGAGACGCAGAGAGCGGTGGCCGCATCACGCTGATTGGCGGTTTCACAGCGGTTCCGTCGGACGGCGTTCGCGCTCGGTTCCTGGCCCGTCATCCGTCGTCGACAACTTATGCCGACTTTGCTGACTTTGCATTTTACCGCTTTGAGATTGCCTCGGCGCACATGATCGAGGGGTTTGGCCGGATCGTGACGCTCGAGGCGGGAGCGCTGTGTCCACCACCTCTCCCTGACGTTGCTGACTTTGGGGCAACCGAGACACGTTACGTGGCAGACTTGCGCCGTCGTTGGCCGGCCGTCAGTGGCTTGGACGCCGAGGGGGTAGATTTACGCACCGACTGGCGGAGCGAGCGCCACGCGTTTGTGTCGGCGGTCACAACTGCTGAGGCGGCATATCATGCAGCGGCGGCTTGTCTCGAAGGCGACCAACTTAGAAAATGATGCTTTATTTCGCGCGGGATGCGTCGACTATGGTCTCATTGGCATGCCAAAATGAGAACGGGTAGAACTCCATCGGAAAACTGGCCTGAGCGGACAGGAGTGCTCCTGTTCCTTACCCAGTCCTTCTTGTGCATCCACGCTGCGACGATACCGGATCTTGCGCGTGCGGCGACCTCTGCCTACACGCCGATAGACGACGCTGCTTGCGCAAGCTAGAGATGGCTCGGCGGGGAAGCGATGTTAAGCATTTTCCGACAGGTTGTGCCGGGCTGTGGCAGGGCGTGACGTGGATTCCGTGCGGAACTCAGAACTGACCACTTCACGCAGCCCGATTGCCGGACCAAAAAGAGAACGCCAGCACCCCAGACGCAACAGAGCGGCCCACAAGCGCCCCATCGTCATTTGCCAACTTCGTACCCATCGACACATCCATCGACCCATCCATCGACACTGTCCGATCCACCCTCCCCGCAATGGCAGCCTCCATGACCATCGAAGCTTTCCCGCTCTCTACCGCTAAAAAAATCCATCTCAACCTGCTTGAGACGCCGCTGATTGAGCGGGCGATCGCGCTTGGCGAGGGACGGTTTGCATCGACTGGGGCGTTTACGGCGCAAACGGGCGTGCATACGGGACGTTCGCCACAAGATAAGTTCACGGTGCGGGACGCGACGACCGAGGACGAGATCTGGTGGGACAACAACAAGCCGATGTCGCCGGCGCACTTCGATGTGCTTTACGCGGACTTTCTGGCGCACGCCAAAACCCGCGAGCTTTATGTTCAAGACCTGATGGCCGGTGCTGATGCGCGTCATGAACTGAAGGCACGCATCTTCACAGAGTATGCGTGGCACTCGCTGTTCATCCGGCACATGTTGCGCCGTCCAGATGTGGCGCGCCTCAAGGGTTTCATGCCCGATGTGACGATTGTCAATCTGCCGAGCTTCAAGGCCGATCCGGTTCGGCATGGTGCCCGTACCGAGACGATTATCGCCGTCAACTTCGCCAAGAAAATCGTGCTGATCGGTGGCAGCGAATATGCGGGTGAGACGAAGAAGTCGGTCTTCACATTCCTCAATTACAAGATGCCGGCTAACAATGTGATGCCGATGCACTGCTCGGCCAATGTGAGCCACGGTGGAGAATCGGCGGTTTTCTTCGGTTTGTCGGGCACTGGCAAAACGACCTTGTCTGCCGACCCCAAGCGCATTTTGCTGGGCGATGACGAACATGGCTGGTCAGAACATGGCGTGTTCAACTTCGAAGGGGGTTGCTACGCAAAGACCGTGCGGTTGTCGCGCGAGGCCGAGCCGGAAATCTGGGACGCGTCGAACCGCTTCGGCACGGTGCTGGAGAACGTCATTCTCGATGCCGGCACCCACCATCCGGACTTTAACGACGCGCGTCTGACTGAAAATACGCGCTCCTGCTATCCGCTGGAGTTTATCGCCAATGCCAGCACGTCGGGCTGCGCGAGCCACCCCAAGAACATCGTGATGTTGTGCGCCGACGCGTTTGGCGTGATGCCTCCGATCGCCAAGCTCACCCCGAGCCAAGCGATGTACCACTTCCTCTCGGGTTACACCGCAAAGGTCGCCGGTACCGAAAAGGGCATGAAGGGCAACGAGGCGACTGCCACATTCTCAACCTGCTTCGGCGCACCGTTCATGCCGCGTCATCCGAGCGTGTATGGCAACATGCTTCGCGATTTGATTGCCAAGCACAACGTTGATTGCTGGCTCGTCAACACCGGGTGGACCGGTGGCAAGTTCGGGACCGGCAGCCGTATGCCCATCAAGGCGACGCGGGCGCTGCTGGATGCGGCACTTTCCGGCAAACTCAAGAATGCCAAGATGCGGACCGATACGGTATTCGGCTTCCAGGTGCCGGAATCTCTTGATGGCGTCGACGCCAAGATCCTGACGCCGCGCGAAACGTGGGCTGACAAGGCGGCTTATGACGCGCAGGCCAGGGCGCTGGTCGATATGTTCACGACCAACTTTGCCAAGTTCGAAGCGCACGTTCCAGCGGATGTGAAGCAGGCGGCTCCGGTGCTGCGCGCGGCGGCTGAGTGAGGCACTGAGCGACGGAACGGGCGGGCGTTTCGCCCGTCGAAGCTGCGGGCGACAAGCGGCCGGCCGCTACTTCAACCCGCGGCCGATTTCCAGAAACTTGTCTTGCCGTAACTTTCGAATTTCGGCTGGCTTCATGCCTTCGAATTCGGCGAGCGCCACGGCGATGGCGTCGCCTGTTTTGGCGATGATGCTGTCACGGTCGCGATGGGCACCGCCCTTTGGCTCCTCGATGATCTTGTCGATAATGCCCAGCGCGTAGAGATCCTGCGCGGTGATCTTCATGCTGTTGGCCGCATCCTCGGCCTTATCGGAATTCCGCCAGAGGATCGAGGCCGCCGCTTCCGGCGATGCCACCGTGTATATGGCATGCTCGAGCATAAGTACGCGG